>JAISRI010000104.1 GCA_031273735.1 Helicobacteraceae bacterium | reverse complement strand
AAAACGGCTTATAATACCACAATATTTACAAAACCGAGCGATATTTAATCGATGTTGATAGATTTTCAAAAATATAGTTCGATTAGGATTGGTTCGCCGATCAAGGTCGAGATTATCGGTGATCGCGGTTTTGATCCCTCGCGCTTTTTCGTAGTCGGAAACGCCTGCAATTTGCTTGTTTCGCCAAATCCGCCGCCGATTGCGATCTTGGATCGTTCGTTTGAATACTGCCGCGTCGAAGGCGGCGCGTTGATCGCGGGAGGCAAAACGCCGATCGGACGGCTTGTTTCGCTATGCAAAAAAGAGGATTTTGGCGGCTTGGAGTTTTTATCCGGATTGCCCGGTAGCGTCGGCGGTCTGATAGCGATGAACGCGGGGCTAAAGGAACGCTCCGCGTTTGATCGGCTTTTATGGGTCGATCTTGGGCGCGGCGCGATCGAAGCCAAAACGATCGAATATGGATACCGCTTCGCTAAATTAGACGGCGTCGTCTTTGAAGCGGCATTTACGCTAAACAAAGGCTTCGATCGCGCTTTGGAAGCCTCTTTTTTGGAAATCCGCTCTAAACAACCAAAAGAGCCGAGCGCGGGAAGCTGTTTTAAAAACCCCGGCGGCGTTTACGCGGGAGCGCTGATCGAGGCGGCGGGCTTGCGCGGTTTTAGACGCGGCGGCGCGGGTTTTAGCGATAAACACGCCAATTTTTTGGTTAATCTCGGCGGCGCGACTTACGACGACGCGCTATGGCTGATCGACGAGGCGAAACGCCGCGTTTTAGATCGCTTTAATATCGCGCTCGAAACGGAGATCAAGATTTTAGAGCCGATAAAACTTACGCGCCTTGCGAATACTTAGATAAAAGCGGCGCGGTTGGGATTTTATCGAAACCAATCGCAAGTCAAATAAAACGGGCTTTTTTCAAACAAATGCGGTCTGCGCCTAACTTTCTTGGCTTTTATCTTTGTATCGGCGTTTTTTAGAGCGGCTATGAAAGCAAAAATAAATATGCTATGCTTCAACTTCGTTAGTTTAGCCTTACAATTAAAGGCGAGAAGGAGATTAAAATGAGCGATTGGGCAAAAGAGCTTAAGCTAAGTTCGGTCGGAAAGGTTTATCGCAACCTTTCTTTTGGCGAAATCTACGAACACGAGAAGAAAAACGGCGAGGTCGTTTTTACAAAAAGCGGCGCGGCGGCGGTCGATACGGGCAAATTCACGGGGCGTAGCCCAAAGGACAAATACTTTGTCAAAGCCGATCCTTCGCAAAAATATATCGCGTGGGGCAAGGTCAATCAACCTACGAGCAAAGAGGCGTTCGACGATCTTTTCGCGCTTGCCAAAGAGCGTTTGAGCGGCAAAGATCTCTACGTTTTTGACGGCTACGCGGGCGCGAACGCCAAAACGCGCAAGAGCGTGCGTTTCGTTACGGAGCTTGCGTGGCAACACCACTTTGTAACCAATATGTTTATCCGTCCGAGTAAGGCGGATTTGGAAAGCTATAAACCTGATTTTGTCGTCTATAACGCCTGCAAAACGGTTGATAACGACTACAAAAAACGCGGGCATAACTCCGAAGTGTTCGTCGTGTTCAACATTGAGGAAAATATCGCGCTGATCGGCGGCACATACTACGGCGGCGAGATGAAAAAGGGCGTTTTCACGATGATGAACTATTGGTTGCCTTTGCAGGGTATTCTGTCTATGCACTGCTCGGCAAACGTGGGCGTTAAGGGCGATACGGCGTTGTTTTTCGGGCTTTCGGGCACGGGCAAAACGACGCTATCGACCGATCCCGATCGCAAGCTAATAGGCGACGACGAACACGGCTGGGACGACGACGGCGTGTTTAACTTTGAGGGGGGCTGCTACGCCAAAACGATCAAACTCGATCCTAAAAGCGAACCTGAAATCTACGCGGCGATCAAACGCGACGCGCTTTTGGAAAACGTCGTCGTTAGAGCCGACGGCAGCGTCGATTACGACGACGGAAGCAAGACCGAAAACACCCGCGTTAGCTATCCGATCGAACATATCGCAAACCACGAAAAAACGCTTAAAGCGGGACACCCCAACAATATCATTTTCCTATCCTACGACGCTTTTGGCGTTCTGCCGCCCGTCGCGAAGTTGAGCAAAGAGCAGGCGATGTATTACTTTTTGAGCGGCTACACGGCGAAAGTGGCGGGAACCGAGCGCGGCGTTACCGAACCGCAAACGACGTTTAGCGCCTGCTTTGGCGAAGTGTTTATGACGCTTCACCCGACCGATTACGCCAAACTGCTCGGCGAAAAGATCGACAAACACAAAGCAAACGTCTATCTAGTCAATACGGGATTAAGCGGCGGCGCGTATGGAGTGGGCAAACGAATGAGCATTAAAACCACGCGCGGTTGCGTAACGGCGATCTTAGACGGATCGATCGAAAAATCCTCGTTCAAAACAATGCCGATCTTTGGTTTGGCAATCCCCGAAACGTTAGCGGGAGTCGATAGCGCGATTTTAGATCCTAGAAGCGCGTGGGCGGATAAAACTGCATACGACGCGACCGCGAAAAAACTCGCCGAAGAGTTTATTAAAAACTTCAAGCGTTATCAAGGCGGAAACAGCGCGTTTGATTTCAGCGCGGCGGGACCAAAAATATAGCGCTCATAACGGGATCGGAAACGTCTGATCCCGTTTTAATAGTTTTCAAAAATCGTTAAAAGGATAGCGAATGGGCGAATTGATCGGCGTTTATAAAAGGCGAGCGATCGGATTTTTGTTTTTGTGGGGCGTAGTCGCGGTAAACTGCGCCATAGGATCGCTTATTTTATTGCGTATTTATCCTAGCTACTTGTCCGCCGTTGGTAGCGACGAACCCGTTTTGTGGTTTATCGCGCTTGGAATCGCGCCTTTTATCTTAGGCGCGGCGGTTATTTTGCAGATTTTTGTTTTGAAAGCGACGCAACATAACGTCGAACTATACGAAAACGGCGTTATTATCAAAGGCAAAAAAGGAGATATTTCTCTGCGCTTTTGCGAGATAGAGGATATTTTGCTTGTTTTTTCGCCGAATAATCCGAAATCGGCAAAGACAAATAGCCTCGTTTTTCGCAAAAGCGCCGATAGCGCGTGGTATCTAATCGGCGCGATTTTTAGAGATCATCTAGCGCTGATCAAAGGCTTTGTTTCTCGCCATACGCAACAAAGAGGTTTAGCGCAGGCAAAAGAGATAGAAAAAGAAGGATTTACCTCGTTTAAGTATTTAGACGAATCGGCGCTAAAAAAGAGCCGTTTGCCAAATATGATCAACCTGCAAAAATGCGCCGAATATAAAACGCTATATTTGACTAAAGATCATATAAAGATAGACGATAAAATTATCTCTCTCGAAAGCGGCGATCAGTTGGAAACGGGCGATAGGATTTGCGTTAAAGATTCAAACTCAAACGCGAAGTTATCTATTCCGTATTTGGCGGTCTTTTCGCCAGATGTTTTTATCGCGATTTTATCGACAAAAACGCTGGTTAAACAATAGAGTTTTATGGCGGCAAAAGCGATCTTTATCACGGCGACGGGAACCGACGCGGGAAAAACGTTTGTCGTTTCGTCGCTAATCGCCTATTACTCGGCTTTGGGGCTAAAAGTCGCGCCTTTTAAGCCGATTGAAACGGGCGTTTTATCGCAACCGCAAGACGCGGCGGCGCTTCAAAAGATCGCGTTTGGTTTTGATCATAATCCAATATTTACATTAGAAACAATCTGCCCGATTCGCTTTGCGCTTGCCGCCGCGCCCGCTATCGCCAAAGGCGGAGCGCCGATCGATTGGGAGGCGATCGATCTAGCGTTTAAGCGTTTAAGCGACGAAAGCGATCTTATTTTGATCGAAGGCGCGGGCGGAGCTTTCGCGCCGATCGACGAGAGTTTTTTCGGTATCGATCTATCGGCAAGATTTAAGGCGAAAACGCTTTTGATTTCGCGCGATAATTTGGGTATGATCCACGATCTCTTAACGACGATCGAAGCGATCGAAAAGCGATCGGGCGTTTTACCTCTTTGGGCGGTAAACGTTAGAAGCGCGGACGATTTTGAAAAAATTAGCGAACCGTATTTGGCGCGGCATTTCGGACGTTTTAATCGTTTGGATAAAGATTTTGAAATAATAGCGGATACGTTAATTAGATGAGATTCTTTATTTTATTTATTGTTTGCGCGATCGGCGCTTTTGCTTTTGAGAGCGTTTACAAATACGCCTTTAACGACGAAGAGCTATCTAGCGCCGCCGCTAAAACGCGCGAAGCGCTAAAAGCTCATAACGCGCATTTAGGAACGATCGAAAAATCTGATATATTTGAGGGCGAAGGCGGACTGGCGGCGTTAAAGACTGGATATATCGAACTACTTGCCGCAAACGCGCAAACGCTTCAACATCTCGTTCCCGCCGTTTGGCGGAAGTTAGAAGCGTCAAAAAAAGGCGACGATCTAGCGCTAAAAGAGGAGTTGGAGAAGTTTGGTTTTACGCTTATTAAAGTTCGTTTTTTTAAGAACAAAACCATCGTTATTTTGGCTAACTCTTCAGTTTTTGCAAAAATGCCGAGCGCAACCCAAAAAATCCTGATCGATTCCCTATGAAAACGAC
>JAISRI010000101.1 GCA_031273735.1 Helicobacteraceae bacterium | reverse complement strand
GTTACGATCGCCTTAGCGCCCTTTTCGCCGTTTGGCGCGCTAAACCCGATCGACAAAAGCCGCTTTTCGTCGGCTAAAACAAATATCTCTCCGATTGGCGTTTGCAAAGAATCGTAGAATGCGTTTGACATAACCTATCCTTTTAACGATACATTTTACGCCAAAAACCATTTACGCATAAACGATAACCTTGTGTAAATTACCCGCAAAAACGGGAATCCAAGTCGTTAAATCGCGTAGAAGGTTTTGCCGCCTTGCGTTTTAATAACGATCGCGCCTTCTGAAACGAGAGAGTTTAATAGCTCCAAAGAGGATTGATCTAAAATCGCGGCGGCTTCGTTTAAACTTAACGATCGACGTTTCAATAAATCTAATAGCGCCGATCTCTCTAGCGATTGTTTGGTAATAGCGTGTTTGCTTGGAATAATTTGCGCGTTCAAACCCGTTAGACGATCCGCGAGAGCCTGCATTGTTTCAAGCGCGGCGGCTTCGACTTTATAAGCGCTTGGACGCTCGATTGTGCCTATATCGATTCGATTGGGCGCGATCTTTTTTAGAGCTAAAGCAAGGGCGTCAAAATTAGCGGGGGTATCATTAACTTTATCGACCAATAATATCTCGATCGCAAGCGTTCCTTTATAGCGTTTTCTAAACGCGATCATACCGTCGATTATAGCGTTTAGATCGCTATAGTTTTTTTGCGGGCGATCGACTTTCTTAAAAGCGATCGGCTCGGCGGCGTCTAGGGATAGTTTAACAATATCCATTTTCGCAAGCGCTCTTGAAACGCTAGGAACGCCGATCGCGCTTGCGTTTGACAAAATCATCAGTTTCGCGTTTTTTTTAATCGCGTTTAGTCGATCGACAAGCTCGTTTAGATATGGATATAAAGTCGGCTCGCCGTTTGCGGTGATTGTAAGAACGTTTGGCGCGCAGGTTTTTAGCGCGGCTTCAACCTCTTGTACGATCGCGTTTGGTTCGACTGGACTATCAAAAAACGCGATTGGATCCGCCTTTTTTAATTCGCAATAAAGACAGTCGTAATTACAGCGTTTGCGATCGGGCGAAAGATCGATTCCTAGCGATAAACCAAAACGGCGGCTTGAAACGGGTCCAAAAACAAAACTCATCTAGCGAACGTTTCGTGAATTAGATCGACGAGATATTTGGCGTTTTGACGCGAAAAATCTGGTTGCATTCCGTGCCCTAGATTGAAAATATAGCCGTTTTCTTTGCCCATTACCCGCGCGATTTCTAACGCTCCCTCTTCGATCGCGGTTTTGCTATAAACTCTCGCGGGTTCCATATTGCCTTGAAGCGCGTAACGATCGAATAAAATATCTTTTGCGCGTTCTATCGGCGTATTCCAATCTACGCCAAAAACGTCGAAGTCGCCGCTAACGTTTTCAAGATAACAGCCCGCGCCCTTACTAAATAAAATAATTGGGATTTTTGGATACTCGGTTTTAATGCGATCGGCTATTTGCAACATATAACGCCAGCTAAACTCAAAAAACGCGCTTTTTTCTAAAGCTCCGCCCCAACTATCAAATATCTGAACGGCGTTTACGCCCGCTTCAATTTGACGCAAAAGATAGCCGCCTACGGCGCGCGAAAGTCTATCTAATAATTTATGTAAAAACTCGCTTTGGCTATATACCATTTTTTTAATGATCGCGTAGTTTTTACTACCGCCTCCTTCGATCATATATGTCGCAAGCGTCCAAGGACTGCCCGCAAAGCCTATCAGCGCCTTTTTTTGATCGAGCTTAGCGCGAACAAGTTTAACCGCGTCATAAACGTAACCTAGACGATCAACGCTATGATCGCTAAGCCTATTAAGGTCGCTTTGCGTTCTAATAGGATTGTGTAAAATTGGACCCTGTTTTTCCACAAACTCTAATTGCATTCCCATTTCAAGCGGAACGACAAGAATATCGCTAAAAAGAATCGCCGCGTCGACGTTAAGAATATCGATCGGTTGGAGCGTGGCTTCCGCGGCTAATTCTGGACGACGACAAAAATATATAAAATCTTTTGCTTTTGCCCTAGTCGCGCGATACTCGTCAAGGTAGCGTCCAGCTTGCCGCATAAGCCAAACAGGCGCCGTCGGCGTGGGTCTTTTGAAACAGGCGTCTATAAATATCAACGCGAACCTTTAACAAAAATAAACATATAAATATCCATTTAATGTCCGCTTTTGCTCATCAAATATAGCGCGACTCCAAGCGCCAAGATAGCCAAAGCTAAATAAAGCATTTCCAATGGCGAACTAAAGGTCATATGCAAGACGCGCTGAAAGAAGCTAACCACAAGAACCATTATGATCACTTTACCCAGCTTATCTTTAAGCTGATCAAGCGATTTGATCGTAAGGATATCAACGTCTTTTAACTCGATCGATTCTAGCTCCTCAATCCTAGATATAAACAGCTCGTAAAGCCCGAAGCTAAAAATTAGCATTACGACGGCGATCAGATATAGATCAACCGCGCCAATAATTAACGATACGCCCTCCGCGTGCAGATCAATTTTGTCGTTGTGTTCGATATAGTATTCCCACATAATCGCGATTGATTTGATTACGTCGTAACTTGCTATAATAAAAAGCGCAAGCGCTCCGATAAGTCCAAAAACTACCGAAAACAGAACCAAGAATCGGCTCTTTACCAGCATGGATTCAAAGATTTTTTCTACCATTTTTCCCCTTTTTATTACCTAAACGCTTAATCAGTTTTCCTCGATCCATTTTTGCGCGATTCTAACCGCGTTTGTCGCCGCGCCGACGCGCAAATTATCGGCGACGATCCACAGATGTAAAATACGCTTATCGTAAAGATCTTCGCGTATTCGCCCGACAAAAACGTCGTCTTTTTCGCTCGCTAAAAGCGGGGTGGGATATTCGTTTTTTGACGGATTATCGATTACCTTTATATGTAAAGAGTTTTTAAGCGTTTTTGTCGCCTCTTTTGCGCCGATCTCTTTGGAAAATCTAGCCGCGATCGCTTCGCTATGTCCGCGTAAAACTGGAACTCTAACGCAAGTTGCCGCGATCTCTATTTTGCTATGCAAAATCTTTTGGCTCTCATTAACCATTTTTAGCTCTTCTTTTGTGAAACCGCTATCGGTAAAACTATCGATATGAGCAATCGCGTTTAGCGCAATCTTATGCGGAAACTTTTTAGGCTCGATACGATCAAAATCAAAGCTAAAAATCGCCTTCATCTGTTCCATTAACTCTTCCATAGCTTTAGCGCCCGCGCCGCTGACCGCTTGATATGTGGCGACGTCGATTCGTTCCAAATTATATAGATCGTGCAATGGTTTTAGCGCGATAACCATCTGAATTGTGGAACAGTTCGGATTAGCGATAATTCCTCTATTTTTCCACAATTTTATATCTTGCGGATTAACCTCTGGAACGACAAGCGGAACGTCTTTATCCATTCTAAAATGACTTGTATTGTCGATTACTACCGCTCCCGCTTTTACGGCGCTTGGCGCAAACTCCGCAGAGATTGAACCACCCGCGCTAAATAAAGCGATCTGAACGCCCTCTTGCGCGAAAATGTTATGCGTCAAGATTTTTACTTTGATCTCTTCGCCTCTATATTCGATCGTTTTGCCCGCGCTATTTTCGCTTGCAAGCGCTACAAGCCGCTCTATGGGAAACTTTTGCTCTCCCAAAACGCGGATCATCTCTTGTCCGACAGCGCCTGTAGCGCCAACTACGGCTACGACATATTTTTTCAATTTTGTTTCCTTTTATTTTCTTAAACGTTGATCTTGTGTTTTGCGCGCTTTGACTCAAAATCCGCGATCGGTATTCCTAAAAGCGCCGCCGCTTTATCTTTGTCGCCGTTTGTCTCTTCGAGGGCTTGAATAAGTAACTCCTTTTCCAAGCTATCGATATTTTTTGCGCCGCCTCTTGCCTGCAAAAAAAGATCACTCGGACTTATCTCTTCGCCCTCGCTAATAATTGCGCTTCTTTCGCAAACGCTGATCATCTCTCTGATATTGCCATACCAGCGATAGCTCAAAAGCTCCTCTTTCGCGGCTTTTGAAAATCGTTTTTTTTCTAAGCCGTATCGTTCGCAATACTGCAATAAGGTCGCCTCCGCAAGCGGTAAAATCTCCTCTTTGCGCTCTCTTAGCGGAGGAATTGCGATCTCGATCGTATTTAGACGATAGTAAAGATCCTCTCTAAAACGTCCCTCTTTGATCGCTTCGCCAATATTTTGATTGGTCGCCGAGATCAATCTAACGTCGATCTCTATATCTTTCGCGCCCCCCAACCTTCTGATTTTTTTTTCCTGAATTGCGCGCAGGATTTTAGCCTGTAAATTATAAGGCATTTCGGCGATCTCGTCTAAAAATAACGTGCCTGCGTTAGCCTCTTCAAACCGTCCCGGTTTAGAGGCTTGAGCGTCGGTGAAAGCGCCTTTTTCATAACCAAAAAGCTCGCTCTCCACAAGGGCTTCGGGCAAAGCCGCCATATTGATCGGCACAAAAGGTTTTTCGTTTCGCGACGAATTAAAATGAATAAACCCCGCAAAGATCTCCTTACCAACGCCGCTTTCGCCCAACAACATAACCGAGGCGTCCGTTTTAGCCGATCTAAGCGCCACTTGGCGCGGGCGTTCCAGCGCGGGCGAGCTAACGACAAAAAACTCGTTTTTTGCCGCTTCTTTGTGCTTGATGGGCGCGATTTTCGGAACGCTTTTCATCGTTTGCGCCACTCTTTTTGCCCGCTCGATCGCCTCGATAAGCGTTTCGATCTCAAAAGGCTTTTGCAAAAAATCCTTTGCTCCCAACCGCAACGCCTCGATCGCCTTGTTTAACGTCGCGTTTCCCGTAATGACAATCGCTTCGTATTTGCCGTTTAATTCGCGCAGAAACTCAAGCCCGTCCATAAACGGCATCGTTAGATCGGTTACGACAAGCTCAAAACTTTCGTCCAGTCTTTTAAGCGCGTCTTTGGCGCTCTTGAAACTAACAACCTCGTAATCGTCGCGTTCGGCAAAAGCCGCCTCGAGAGATTTTCGCAGATTAATATCGTCTTCAACGATCGCTATCTTCATAAACGGCGATTGTAACCATATCATCTTTAACGACGGCGTTAATCCGCGTCGCTTTTAGGGTCAAAACCGTCTTCGCGCCAGCTCCGCTACGCCGCGAAACGCCCGCGTCGCTTAGGAAAACGCCGTTTTTAAGCAGATTTTCTAACAAATCGTCTTGGCGGAGTTTTAAGATCGCGCTTATGGGCAGTTTGGCGCTTTGCGTTCCGATCTCGAAGCTAAAAACGCTTTTGTAGCGCTTGAATTGCGACGGAAGCATAGCTTTGGCGATCATCAATTTTTCGTTTGCGATCGTATGGTTGGCGCTTACCTGCCTAAAACTCACGATATAATCGTCCGCAAAAGCGCCCAGAACGTAGAAAAAGAGAAATAAAAACGCCTTCATACCAGTAAAAAAGCAATAGTTATTCCCGATATAAAAGAGTTAGGCGGTTATAATATACGCAATTCTAAATTAAAGTTACGCAATGGCTATGACATCAGTCGACGACCGCACCAAATTGACGCTTCGCAATCAAGTGGAGTTGCTCTGCTTTCGCGTCATACCGAGCGGCACGCGCTTTTCGATCAACGTTTTCAAGGTGCGCGAAACGGTAAAATACAAAACGCTTACCGATCTTCCCGAAACAAACGAGGCAATCTGCGGACTCTTGACGCTTCGCAAAGAGATTATTCCTATCGTCGATCTTAAACGGTGGCTTTACGCGGGGTCTGCCTTAAAGGCGCGTATCGACGAGGAAGCAAACACGATCAATCCTATGGACACGCAGATTATCGTATGCGAATTTGACAACGTAACGATCGGGCTGTGGGTCTATCGCGCCGATTATATTATGCGAAAAAATTGGGAGGATATTAAAGTCCCCGTTTCAAGCGAATTTGGCGCGAAAACTAATAACTATACTAAAAACGATAGCGGCGATATAGTATATATTGTCGATGTGGAGGGTATGCTTTCCGAATTATTTCCTATGGTTGCGGCGAAAAACCGCGAAGAAACCGAGGCGCTTCAACCGATGAATCTACGCAAAGACGTAAACGTTTTGATCGCCGAAGATTCCAAGAGCGCGCTAAAGGGTTTGACAAACGTTCTTGACAAGTATCGGGTTACCTATATTTCGTTTGAAAACGGGCGCAAACTCTTAAACTATATCGCCGAAGTAGGCGTAGAACATACCGCGCTGATCATCACCGATCTAGAGATGCCAGAAGCGAGCGGATTTACCGTGATAAAAGAGCTAAAAAATAATCCGCGCACCGCAAAGATTCCGATCGTCGTTAATACCTCTATGACCGCCGAAAGCAATATGGAGCTTGCGAAAAATCTTAACGCGCAAGGCTTTATAGGCAAAACCAACCCTAAAGAGGTTTCGCGTTATCTGCAAATGTTTCTTGGCAAATAACGCATTTGCAAAACCCGCACGTGTAAAGTCCTCGCCATTTCCGCGCGGAGCGATAGGCGCTCCCCAGCCGTCCATAGCGGAGGAAGGCGGGAATTCAAAACGAGCGCTTTTGCGTCGCGCGTATTTTGTATTACCATAATCCGATTGCTTACTTGAATGCCGTAAGCTTTTTGGTTTGGATTCCCGCCTACGCGGGAATGACGACGTTTGATGGATTTGTCGCGCTGAAGGCGGGTTTAGAAATGCGTCGAGGTTTGCTATGGCGCAACTTTTTGCCAATATAACGCGGGATAGGGGTAACCGTCAAAAGCTCCCCAAATCCAAGGACTTTCGTCGTCGTTTCCAAACTTCCAACCTAAACCGCCTAACCCGTCGCCGCTAATAGCGTTT
>JAISRI010000034.1 GCA_031273735.1 Helicobacteraceae bacterium | reverse complement strand
TTCTTACTCTTTTGGCTCCTTTTGGATCGTAGTTAAAGCGCTCGGTATCGATCCCGTTTTCTACGACGACGATTTTATCTTTTGGAAAACCTTTTTTGATACATAGCTCTCTGCCCGCGTTGGAGTTGGCGACGATAAGATCGGGGAAACGGCTAAAGAGCGTCTCTAAATACTCCGCAAATCGCGAAGCGATACCGTAACTTTTAGCGTCTATATTACTTGCGCGAATGCCCCATACAATTTTAACGCCTCGTAAAAACGGCTTAAACAAAACCGCGTAGATATTGGGCGTTCCCAAAAAACTATAAACGATCGTAGGTTTTAACGATCTTAACAGCTTCGCGGCGCGAAATAAAAATCCCAAAATCCCAAAAACGCCGCGACGATTCGCGTAATAAATTTCGACTCCCGCCGCCGTTAGCTCGTTATCGAAAACTCCGCGATCGTATGCGACTACGACGATCTTACGCCTTCGTTTTTTTAGCTCCTTCGCCAACGCTACAAGTTGCCGCTCCGCTCCGCCGCGAGTCAACGCGGAGCTAAAAAAAACAATCTTTTCAGACACATATTATCCTTTGCGTCGCTTGCTTTTCGACGCATAGTTTTAATAACGTTTTATGGCAAAACCGCGCTTTTGAAAACTTCAATTGGCGAGAGATCATTCTAAAGCTCTACGTTTATCTTGATTCGTAGCCTGTTCTTCTATCATTTTCGCAAAGAAAGCGCCCAATCAAAGAACTTAAACATATTATCTTCGTATTGATAGTCGCGCCAAAATCGATCGAACCCCGCTTTGGCGATCGCAACCCGCTCGTCGTCATGCGCCGCATAATGCTCGATCATATCGATCGCTTCGCTCAAAGAGCTATAGTAGAGCGCCTCTTTATTTGATTCAAAGATTTTAGATTGTCCGTTTGCGGCTCGTTTATCGCTAATTAGCGCCATTCCATGCGCGGGAACTTCATAAGTACGGGCGTTTCCGCATTCGAACGGTTCGTCGCTAAGATGCATATTAAAACCTATCTTCGTTCGCCAGTAAATATTGGTTCGCTCTTCATTCGTGAGACTCTTTACGCGGTACGGATACATAGGTCTGCCAAACAGCGCGCGAATAAAACCGGAATAACCCCTAAACGACCAGCGCCCATAAACGCAAAAACGATTCCCAAAATGGCGTTTAAGTTTGATTAAACGATTGACCTTAGAGGTGTAAGGTCCGCCTACATAAACGGCGGTCATATCTCGATTTCTAAAAAATGCGTCGTCCGCTTCTATCGGTTTTTGTTGCGGCGCCGTTAGCGGAAACCAATAAGCGGGTTTGCCCCATCTTGCAAACGCGTCGGAAAAAAGCATATCGTCAATGTAACTAGGCGATATATAAAAAGCGCCGTCAAACGCCCAAAGATGCGGTAATCCTCGAACGTAAGTCGAATGCGGATCGTCGATAAAACCTAATATCTTTACGGGCTTTTTAAGTTCGCGCCATAATAGCTCCGGATGTATAAAATTGCATCCCGGCATAACAATCAGATCGTAATCGCGAAAACGATCAATAAAATCGCCCGCCATACGCATATACGAGGGATCGCGTTCGCGGTAAAGCCTATCCGCTCCTTCGACGGAGTATCTTAAAGCCGCTCGTTTGTTCCAGCCGCTTGATCCCGCAGTTAACAAAAAGGCGTTCGCAAAGCGATCGTTTGGAGAGAAATATTCGAACGGATCAAAGGTGTCGACCGTATATTGCCCGCGATCGTCGCTTAGCGTCCGCTTTCCCATGTCTGCATAACAAACTTTTTTCACATTTTCCCTTTTGGCGCTTAACGCTTTCCGTCCGTTTGCAACTACTCTTCCGCGGAGGCGAGAGTTTCGCTATCGCTGAGATCGGGCAGATCAAAACCCGCCAAAGATCTAATCTCGTCTTCGATCTTATTTGATATTTCGGGATTTTCTTTCAAAAACGCTTTGGCTTTCTCCCTGCCCTGCCCTAATTTCGTATCTTTGTAGCTTAACCACGTGCCTGATTTATCGATCAGATCGAGTTTTATTCCATAGTCGAGCAATTCGCCCTCTTTGCTGATTCCTTCGCCAAACATCACGTCGAACTCCGCGCTCTTAAAGGGAGGCGCAACCTTGTTTTTTACGACTTTGGCTCTGACGCGGTTGCCGATAGAATCTTCGCCCTGTTTGAGCGTTTGAATACGCCGCACGTCTATACGCACGCTTGCGTAAAACTTTAGCGCGTTGCCGCCCGTAGTCGTTTCGGGGTTGCCGCCGTAACCGATCATACCGATCTTCATTCGGATCTGGTTGATAAAAATAACCGTCGCGTTCATCTTATGAACCACGCCCGTGAGCTTTCTTAACGCTTGGCTCATCAATCGCGCTTGAAGCCCCATTTGCGCGTCGCCCATCTCGCCCTCGATCTCCTTTTTGGGCGTAAGCGCGGCGACGCTATCGATTACGATCACGTCGATCGCGCCGCTACGAGATATGGTCTCGACAATATCTAGCGCTTGTTCGCCGTAGTCTGGTTGGCTAACGAGGAGATTTGCCACATCGACGCCAAGATTACCCGCGTATTTGATATCGAGCGCGTGTTCCGCGTCGATAAAGGCGCAAATACCGCCTTTTTTTTGCGATTGGGCGACAATTTGTAGCGCAAGCGTCGTTTTGCCGCTACTTTCATGCCCGTAAATCTCGATAATCCTACCTTTGGGAACGCCGCCGACGCCTAGCGCAAGGTCTAATCCCAAACTTCCCGTAGAGATCGCCTCGATCGCCTCGATAGGCTTGTCGCCCATTTTAATCAGCGTTCCTTTGCCAAAGTTTTTGTCGATGGCTTTGATTGCGGCGTCTAGCGCTTTTTGTTTTTCGGCGTTGATAGACATAGAGACCTTTCGTGTAAGTTTGATGCGATAAGTTTTATGGATTTTATATGAAGGCGGATTAAAGTAGCGAATAATTTTGTGGAAGCGCTCCCGTTTTTGCGGATTTTACGGAGATTTTGGCGGATCTGAGCGCTTTGCGATTCGCTTTTTGACAAGTCGTTTTCGCTTAAAATTACGCAAAAATCTCCTCCCAACTCCTCCTCGCCATCTTATCCAACGAAAAACGATCGATAATCGATAATCGTAGTTTTTCTCTTAAGTTCGGATCGTTTTGCGATCTTATAAGAGCCTTTTCGATCGCTTCGGCTAGGGCTTTAGAATCTCTTGGAGGAGCGACAAAGCCTAGATCGCCAACGATTATCGCGCTATCGCCCACGTCGGTTACGGCGCAGATCGTTCCGCAAGCCATAGATTCCGCTATCGAGTTTGA
>JAISRI010000110.1 GCA_031273735.1 Helicobacteraceae bacterium | reverse complement strand
AAAATACGCAAAGTTTGCGCTATGAAACGTTCCGATATTATCGTTGTCGGCGGCGGACACGCCGGGGTAGAAGCCGCGATCGCGTGCGCGAAAATGGGTCAAAAAACGGCGTTGATAACGCCTTTGGTTTCGCAGATCGGCGCGATCAGTTGCAATCCCGCGATCGGCGGTTTGGGCAAAGGGCATCTTGCCAAAGAGGTCGACGCGCTTGGCGGCGTTATGGGGTTGATTACCGATAAAGCGGCTCTACAATACCGCTCGCTAAACGCCTCCAAAGGTCCCGCCGTTCGCGGAACTCGCGTTCAGATCGATATGGACGCTTACCCGATCTACGCCCGCGAATACTGCCTAGAACAAAAAAATCTAAGCGTTTCGCAGGATATGTTAGAGGATATTATCGTCGAAGGCGGCGCGATCGTCGGCGCTAAAACGCGACTAGGAATCGAGTATCGATGCGACGCGATCGTTTTGACGACGGGAACTTTTTTGGATTCTCTCGTTCATTTGGGCGACAAACGGCTCTCTATGGGGCGAATGGGCGAAGCGCCGTCGATCGAGCTGGCGAAACGGCTAAGGGCGCTAGGTTTTGAAATCGGGCGGCTAAAAACGGGGACTTGTCCGCGAATCGACTCAAAATCGATCGATTTTGGCAAACTGCAAAGACAGGATAACGACGAAAATCCAAGACCTTTTAGCCTAAGAACCCCCGCGCGAAGTTTCGCGCCCGTTCAAATGCCCTGCTTTATCGCCGAAACCAACGAAAAAACGCACGAAATTATCCGCGCCGCTTTCGATCGCGCTCCCGTTTTTACGGGGCAGATTACGGGAGTGGGTCCTCGTTACTGTCCGAGTATCGAAGATAAGATCAATCGCTTTAGCGATCGAACGAGCCATCAGATTTTTGTCGAGCCGCAAAGCCGCGCAAACGGCGAATACTACTTAAACGGGCTTTCAACCTCGCTTCCTATCGACGTTCAAGAGGCGTTTATCCGCTCTATGAACGGTCTTGAAAACGCGATAATCACGCGCTACGGATACGCGATCGAATATGACTTTGTTCAGCCGACGGAGCTAGATCGCAATTTGGAAACAAAGCGCGTTCGCGGACTTTTTTGCGCGGGGCAGATCAACGGCACGACGGGTTACGAGGAAGCCGCCGCGCAAGGCGTTATGGCGGGGATCAACGCCGCGCTTTACGTTAAAAGCGCGGAAGCCTTTGTTTTGGGGCGCGAGGAAGCCTATATCGGCGTGCTGATCGACGATCTAGTTACAAAAGGAACGAACGAACCTTATAGAATGTTTACAAGCCGCGCCGAATACCGTTTGAGTTTGCGCGAGGATAACGCCGATACGCGCCTTGCGGGTTACGGCTATCGATACGGCTTGATCGACCGCGATTTTTTTGAAAAGACGGAACGAAAGGCGCGGGCGGCAAAAGAGGGCTTGGACTACCTGCGATCGCGTTTTCTGACCAACAACGCCGAAACGCTAAGGCGGCTAAAGGAGCTTAGCGAAGAGCCGATCGGCGAGAAAACCTCGCTTTTGACGATCGCGTCGCGTCCTAGCTTTAACGAGGCGAAACTAAGAGCGATTGACGATTTTTTCAAAAACGCGGAGGCGGACGCGATCGAGCAGATTTTAATCGGCGCGAAATACGACTACTATCTTGACAAACAGCAAGAGCAGATCGATCGTATGAAAGAGATGAAAGCGCTTGAAATCCCAGCCGATTTAGACGTCGATTCGATCGAAGGTTTGGGCGCGGAGATCAGACAAAAGCTAAACAAGTTCAAGCCGCAAACGCTTTTCGACGCGGAGAAGATCAGCGGTATGACTCCCGCCGCGCTGGATCTTTTGGCGCTTCGCATTGCGTTAATCAATAAACGCCGATAAATAAATCGCCCCGCGTTTGCGGGCAACTACGCAAGATCGCCCGTAGAATACTTTATTAAAAACTATCCTGACCGCCAAAGGTTATGGATTAGTATGCTGGGCGCGTTATCGTCGTCTTGTTAAAATAAAAATGTGGAAGCGACGGAAACAAAACGGGTTATTATCATAGCGGGAGCAAATGGGGCTGGAAAGACAACCTTTGCGCGTTCATATCTTCCAAACGAGGCGCTGTGTATACGTTTTGTGAATGTAGATATGATCGCAAGCGGACTTTCGCCTTTTGCGCCGGAGATAGCCTCCGTAAAAGCCGGACGTTTAGCTTTGCAAGAAATGGACGAGCGCGTCGAATGCGGCGAGAGTTTTGCTTTTGAAACTACTCTGTCCAGAACGGGTTATTTGAAACGTATCAAGCGCTGGCGTTCGCTTGGATATAAAATCGCTATCCATTATCTTTTTCTGCCTAGCGTTGATATTGCTATAGCGCGGGTATCCGAACGGGTTAAGCACGGCGGGCATAACATACCCGAAGCCGTTATAAGATGACGTTTTACGGCGGGACTGCGTAATTTCGATCTAAATTATCGCGCAAACGCCGATTTTTGGGCTACGTATGATAACGGCGGCGAAAAGCCTAAACTATTAGATTGGGGAACAAATGAAATACGAATCTAGCGATATTTCCTCCGTTTCCGATTCGACTCTACGCGGATCGTTGGCGGCTTTAGAGCGCGCCGCGCAGGCCGCGCGCAAAAACGCGATACAAACCGACACGGCAATTGTTATTATGCGAAATGGCAAGATTATCAGAATTGGCGCGGACGAATTGCGCCGTCAAGAAGTCGCTATCGGAAAAAGCGGGCGCGAGAAAACGACGAATGTATAGCCTTAGACGCGCTTAACGCTTTTAGGCGCAAAATACCAACAAACGCTTGTACTATTGGTGACTCCCACGGGACTCGAACCCGTGTATCCACCGTGAAAGGGTGGTGTCCTAACCGCTAGACGAGGGAGCCGCAAAAAAGAAGCGCATTATACAAAAGTTTGCTAAGATGAACCTTATGAGAGCGTTTTTTTTTATCATTTTAACGGCGGCGGCGCTATTTGTGGGGTGCGCCAAGAAAATCGAAGCGCTTGAGAGCCGATCGGTAATCGCGACGATCAAAACGCCGAATCTAAGCGTAAGCCAAGCGGGTTTTATCAGCGTTTTGCCGAACGACAAATATCGCCTTCAAATCTACGCCGCGGGGCAGAGCGCGCTAGAATTAACGGTCGGCGAGAAAATCTGTCAAGGGGCGCTAAGTTGCCTAAGCGCGGGCGAGTTTAACAAACGCTATCTAAGCGAAA
Organism: Helicobacteraceae bacterium; assembly: GCA_031273735.1. GTDB lineage: Bacteria > Campylobacterota > Campylobacteria > Campylobacterales > SZUA-545 > JAIRNH01. The sequence continues at coordinate 937 of JAISRI010000110.1, read as the reverse complement.
ACTATCCTCCAAACCTTATGCGCGACGTTCTTGCGGCAAGAGCGATCTCCAATCTTGAGAACGCCGTTGTAACAGATAGCGAAAACGGTTGGACGCAAAACGCGCGATCGAACGGCAAATACGACGTTTCTTACGAAAAAAACGGCGACGCGACGCGCTTTCGCGATTCGCTAAACAAAGTTTTGATCGTTATTCGCCGCGCCGAATAGGATCGCTAAAAAGGATTACAAGATGAAATTTGTCGGCGCTCACGTAAGCATAAGCGGCGGAGTAGAAAACGCGCCAAAAAACGCGGCTGAAATCGGCGCAAAAGCCTTTGCGCTTTTCACCAAGAATCAACGCCAATGGGCGGCGAAACCTTACGATAAAAAACAGATTGAAACCTTTAAGAGCGAATGCGATCGATATGGATTTAGCGCGGATTATATTCTGCCGCACGATAGCTATCTTATCAATCTCGGATCGCCCGAATCCGAAAGCCTAGAAAAAAGTAGAGCGGCGTTTATAGACGAAATAAAACGTTGCGAAGCGCTTGGATTAAAACTGCTTAACTTTCACCCAGGCAGTCATAAAAAACTCCTTTCGGAGAAACATTGTATAGAGCTAATCGCCGAAAGCGTCAATATAGCTTTGGATCGGACGCAAGGCGTTAGCGCCGTTATCGAAAACACCGCAGGCCAAGGAAGTAATATCGGTTTTCGTTTCGAGCAGCTTGCGGCGATTATCGATCTAGTAGAGGATAAAACGCGGATCGGAGCTTGTTTAGATACGTGCCATCTTTTTGCGGCGGGATACGATCTTCGCCAAAAAGAAGCGTATGAAAAAACGATGAACGAGTTTGATCGAATCGTCGGGTTTAACTACTTAAGAGGTATGCACTTAAACGACGCGAAAGCGCCGCTAGATAGCAGGCTCGATCGCCACGAATCGATAGGCG
>JAISRI010000045.1 GCA_031273735.1 Helicobacteraceae bacterium | reverse complement strand
TCCCGTCGCCTGAAACGGACGGTTGCGCAAGAATGGTATGATCCCCGATTCGTTTTTCGTAACCGATACCGCCAGAATACGTCTTACGTTCGAAGTTATCGCCTTCGAGCAAGCTAACGTATTCGTCAAACTTTGCTTGCGCCTCCTGATTAGAGTGTGCCCTATACTTAAATCGTTTAATCGCGACTATCGAGCGCCCGTTAATATCGCCGAATACGTCGTTTATATCGGCGTCGTTAGGCGTTTTCGAGCCGTCAAGACTGATCAGCCCGACATTGCTCTCTTTGACGTCCTCGTCAAAACCCGCGCACGCTAAGAGATCGCCTTTAGCGTTTTCTTTGTAAAGATCGTCGACGAAATATGATAATGGGCAATGATGGGAACCGAAAGAGTATGTATATACGCTCTCAAACGATTTGCTATACAAGCTATTTTGAAAACTAACCATGGCGCTTTTTGACGGTTGGGAATACCACTTGACGCTCGCTATTTCGTAAGCGCTTAAACCGCTTACGTTAAAAACGGGAAATTTAGAAGAGAGTTGGTCTAGCGAGGCGTCGCACCCCCCCCCCCCGTTACCATTACCGCCGTTACCGTTTTCGATACCGCCGCCGCCATTATCGCCGCTTTCGCCTCCGCCGCAACCGCTAAAAAAGAGCGAAACGAGCGCCGTTAAACCAATCAGCGTTAATTTCAAACCGCCGCTCACAAGAACCTCCTCAAACGTAATCGATTGCGAACATTAAACCTAACTTGCCCTTAAACGATTTCGTTTGTTTGGCAAAACCGATCGGCGCTATTTACGAAGGTTGGCGAAGTCGCCCATCATTTGCATCGCGGCGTTTCTTTTTCCTTCGTCCGCTTGCGACGCAACCTCGTTAAACGCGGCGATTAGCAAGATAATTAACGCTTGTTTATCGCTCATAAGAGAGTCGTCGATTTGAATATCGATCGCCTCGCCTTTGCCGTTAGCGGTTATTTTAACAAGCCCGCCGCCGCTTTTTGCGGTATATTGAGTCTGCTCGGCGACGTCTTGCAACTCCCGCGCCTTTTGTTGAACTTGCGAGAATATTTCGCCGAGATTGCCTAGATTTAAGTTTTCAAACATTTTTAGCCTTATATTTCGTGCAAAACTTGCGTAAGCGTGTTGTTTTCATCGACCATTACGATCGTCGGTTTATAATTAAGCGTCTCTTGTTGATCCAACATACAGTAACAAACGATAATCACCTTATCGCCTACGCAAACTTTACGCGCCGCCGCGCCGTTAAGACATATCTTTCCGCTATGTCTTTCGCCTTTGATCGCGTATGTGCTAAGGCGTTCGCCGTTGTTTATATCTAAAACCTCGACCTTCTGACCTACCAAAATGCCGCTCGCCTCTAAAAGCTCCTCGTCGATCGTAATCGATCCGACATAGTTTAAGTTTGCGTCCGTTACCGTGGCGCGATGAATCTTCGCGCACATCATCTCTCGAATCACGCCGCGCCTCCTTTTAATAATTCTAGGACGACTTCGCGATCGCAAAAAGGCAGAACTTGCGCGCCTATCGTCTGCGTCGTTTCGTCGCCTTTGCCAAGTATAACCAAAATTTCGTCAGGCGCAAGCTCTTTTAGGGCTTTTTCGATCGCCTCCTTGCGATCGACGATCGACGCGACAAACGGGTGATTGGCGCAACCCGCTTTAACCTCGTCGATAATCGTTTGCGGATTTTCGCTTCGCGGATTGTCGCTTGTAACGTAGAGTTTTTTGCTATGTTTCGCCGCCGCCGCGCCCATCAAAGGACGTTTTGTTTTATCGCGATCGCCTCCCGCGCCAAAAACCGCGACAATTTTGCGCGGCGAAAGCGCTTCGAGAGCTTTATCGATCCCGTCGGGCGTATGGGCAAAATCGACGATCACGATAGGATCGCGGCTGACGATCTCCATTCGTCCCGCTACGCCGCCGAAGTTTTCGACCTGATCGCAGATTAGATCCAGCGGCTTGTTCGTCAGAAGTTTTACCGCGCCGATCGCGGCGGCGATATTGTAAAGATTAAACTTTCCGATAAGAGAACTATTAAAGATCGCTCTTTCGCCGCCAAAGGCGATCGCGCCGCTTAATCCGTCGTCCAAAGAGTAAGCCTCTAGCTTAAAAGTGGCGCTCTGTTCGATCGCGTAGGTTCTCGCGTTGGTTAGGTTGTATTCTACGTTGAGATCGTCTTTATTGATCAATTTCAAACTATCGTCCGAAAAAAAGCTGTTTTTAACGCGCCGATACTCTTCAAACTCATTGTGAAAATCCAGATGATCGCTCGCGATATTCGAGTGTATTTTCAGCGCAAATTTAAGATCGTCGATTCTGCCTTGCGCGATCGCGTGGCTACTAACCTCCGTGATAAAAAAATCGCAACCGAGTTTTTTAGCCCGATCGATACGGGCGTAATTATCTAGCAAAACGGGCGTGGTAAGGGTTTTTTGCGCGATCCTCTCGCCGTTGATCATAAAGCCGCGAGTGCCTTGTACGGCGACCTTGTAGCCCAAATCCAGCAAAATAGAGTAGATAAGCGCGGCGATCGTGGTTTTGCCATTGGTTCCCGTAATGCCTACGATCGGCATATTGGTATCAAAATATCTATGCAGATCGGATGCCTTTAAAATCGCCGTCGCGCCTCTTTTTTTCGCGTCCTCCTCGAACTCGCGCGAATACCAATCGAGGACGAAAGCGGTTTGCCCGTCGCACTCGCGCGAGTCGGACGAAACAAAATCGAATCGATCGCTATTAACTTTATATCTCAAATATAACCTTTTTTCCTTGCCTTTTGGCGAGCGTATTTTGCTATTATAACGCTTAAAGGCGTATAATTTCAGAAAAGTTAAAGCGCGGACAATAAAGCGCTTGAAACGCCTAATAACGTTACGCCAAAGGAACAAAGTAATGTATATGTTTGACGAAAAAACTCCGCCAAAAGAGATATTTCTTACCGCCTGCGAAAAGATCGCTTCGGAGTTAAGCGGTTACAAGTTTTCAAAAAGCAAAAAAGAGTTTGTTAAAAAAGAGGGCGATTTTGTTTTTACAATCTATGTATATTCGAGTATGTATAACCAAAAAGGCTTATTGGCGGAAATAAGCGTAAGTTGCGGCATTCGCGACGCAAAATCTAAAACAGGTTATTTTGGCGATCATCTAAGCAGGCTTTCAGGCGGCGTTTATAGGGATTGGAATCTATACGGAAAAGATAATTACGAAAGCGCGATCAAAGATATAGTTACAATGATCAAAGAGTATTTTATCCCTTTAACCAATCGGTTCGTAAGCGATCCGAAAGCGTTGGCAAAAGAGGTTGCGCAACGCGGATTTTATCCAAACGGAGATTATTATTTTGATCTTGATTTTTTATTAAAATACGGCGATTTAGAGCTTTTGCGCGAAGCTATTCAAAAGGATTACGATCTCTCTTATAAAGCCGCAAAAAGAGAGTTTCAAAGAGTGGTATCGGTCGTAAGAGAGGGCGGCGAAATAGATACTTGTTCAGGCTTGTGGAATATAGCAAGAGCGATCGTTAAATACGATCTGAATATCGTTTATTAACAAAACGTATTTGCGTAAAAACGCTTCATTTATCCGTTTGACGCGATGCAATAGGTTTTCGCCGCGTTTTGGTTACGATTTTGCGTCAAAAATATATGTTAGAAGGGCAAGCAAGTGAAGGGGATTTTGTTTTTATTTCTTATTCCCGTTTGGTTGTGGGCGGCATACGGCGTTTCGTCGGACGAAGAGTATTTAACGCAAGAGTTTGATTTTGCGACTATCGTCTATCCAAAAAGTATGCAAGAGGTCGCCGAGCGCGCCGCGGGCAAGTTGGAAGCGGCGTTAAAAGCGCACGATAAAGATTATGGCGCGAAGTTGCGCAATAAACCCGTTTTCGCGCTTTTTAGCCCGCAAAATCAGATAGCAAACGCCTTTGCGACGGCGTTCCCATATTTGGAAACGAGCTTTTTTAGCGGCGGTTCTCTTATGTTGGACTACTTTGGATACGTCGATTGGATAGATATGCTAGTCGCGCACGAAGGCTCGCACCTCTACCAATTGGACGCGGCGAGCGAACTTCCGGCGGCGGTCGAGAACGTTTTGGGGCGCAACTATTTTCTATTTGTCCCTTTTACGCCTATTCCGTTTTTTACCAAACCAAACCTATTTCTGCCCACTATGATGTTGGAGGGCAACGCGGTTTATCGAGAATCGCTGCTGACAAAACAGGGGCGCTTGTATGGCGGGCGGCATAGGGCGCTGTTTCTCTCGCTGCTTAAAGCGGGCAAATTAAACGCGAAGCGGCTAATAAACGACCATCAATCGTTTCCTTACGGGGAGGAAAAATATATTGTCGGCGGATTTTTTTGGGCGTGGCTGGACAAGCGTTTTGGGGGCGACGGGATCGATCGCTTTTTTTCGCGAGCGGGCGGACACTATATCAACCCGCTACGATTGAATACGGCGTTTAAGGAGAGCTTTGGCGTTGGGTTTTACGCGCTCCTAGCGGAATTTTTGAACGACTACGCAAGCGACGCGGCGGCGTTTGTAGAACAAGATGGAGAACTAATATCGCTTAGTAAAGTCTACGCGCCGCTTGGAGGCTCTCGAAACGAACTGCTGATCTACGAAGGCGACGCCAAAACCTACGGCTCTATCATTAAAATCGATCGTAAGAGCGGAAAAAAAACGTTGATCGACGGCGACTTTTTCGGGGGTCGCCCGTTTTGCGGCGGTTTTGGTTGCGGCACGATTGCGGACGCTAGAATAAGCGCCGATCGCTACGCGATAGGAATGTTCGATAAAAACCGCAAGCCGATCGACGGATTTAACGGCAAGGTCGTTCAGGACGTATTGGGCGATCGCGTTCTGTTTTTCGACGCGGCTAAAAGCTACGAAAAAGCGGCGCTTTACGACGCAAACCGATCGCTTGGCTATACGGTTTCAGGGGCGCGTTACGGCGCGAACGGCGAGGTATATTACGCGCGGTTTGAAAATGATCGCCGCGTCTTTTACCGCGACGAAACGCCGCTTTTCGAGGTAGAATCGGAGGCGTTTTTAGCCGACGTTCTGCCAAACGGCAAACTTTTATTTACCGCGCCGACTCGCTTTGGCTCCGCTCTGTTTATGTGGGATCGCGGCAAGATCGTCAGGCTTGGAAACGCCGATAACGTTTTAGACGCTAGGCATATCGCGGACGATCGGTTTTTGGTAGTCTCCGTTACGGCAAACGGCTACGAAACGCGCCGCGTATCTTTAGCGCCGCGCGGCGAAGCGCCCTTTAGAACGCGATTTGCCTTTGAAAATCGCCAAACGCCGTCGATGGACGCGTCGCACAAAAAGCTAAAAGGCGAGACGTATAACGAGTTTTCAATGTTGCGCTTTGCCTCTATCGCCCCTACTATTTACGCGGATAACGACGGGTTTAAAGGGACGCTAAGCGCGTCGCTAACCGATCCGCTCGATTACAACTCGCTCGAACTTGGTTACGCGCATACGAATAGCGAATACGCGACGATCGATTACAAAAACGATCGGCGGCGACTCTTTTTTGGCGCGCAGGGATACGGCAGATTAGACCTCGCCGATCAGGGCGAACGGGATTGGGGCGCGGCGATTAGCGCGGGCTATCTATTGAGCCAAGACGCCAATTCGCGGGCGGATATAACCCTCTGGCAGTATTTCGATCCCGACGATCGCTACAGCTCGCCGCAAATCCTCTCTTTGGCTTACAATTACGCGATGCGTTATCAGTTTGGACACAGAGCCGAACGAGGTTTTAACGTCGCTTTGCATAGCCGCGTAAACGATCGCGACGGCGCGCAAGAGCGGGCAAACTCCGCAAGCGCAAGCGGCGTTGTTCGGCTTTTTGGCGACGTTTATTTCGAGCTTGGCGGCAAGTTTTCGCAAGCGGATTCCGGCTGGATTTCGTTAAGCGATTCGGCGACGGAATTGCTTGACGATCCGCTTGACTTTCATTTGGGAAATATACCGTATTCGTATAGGGCAAATCGTATAGTCGGCGGCAAAGCGGTATTAAGCGCGGCGATCGATACGCCGCTCTATTTTGAGAGCGTTCCCCTCAGCTTGCACCGCGTTATTCCAAAGATTAGTTACGAACGGCTAGAGCTAGGCAAAAAAGAAAGAAACGCGATCGAGGAAAGCGCGTTCGCCGCGGAGATGGAATTACTCGTCGCTCATCGCATTAGTATTCTCGTAGAAGGCGGAGTAATCCATAACCCCGAAGCGAAAGAGGACAAGTTTTATTTTGTTTTGAAAACGGAGTTATGATAGATTAAAAACAATGGGTCAAGACTAGTTCAGGCGTATTCTAGTCTTGTCAAAGCCAGGATTGACCCTAGCAATTAGTAATGGCTCAACCCTACTTTACAGCGGTTCTTTCCTAAACTCCCGCAACAATAGCATATACAAATTTTCTTTCTATGGTTAAATCCCCATTCGGTCTCTTTAGACATAAATAAATAGAACTTGTCGACTTATTTCAAACATAGTTGATCTCTTTAAGATGCAGGTAGAACTTATCCTTGCGTAGCCCCCTAAACTTAGCAAGTCTCGTTTTAGCTACTCCCCAGAAGCTCTCAATCCCATTGATATGGGCTTTACCGTTAGCAAAAACATTATCGCTATGTTTAACTCTATAATGCCTCTTGTATCCCATATTGACTAGTCCGTCGTAGGCTTTCCATTTGTCTGAATAGATTGTAGAAGCGCATAGGGCATGTTCTGCAATGATAGGCAGTAGTTCGCTTGCGGAGCAGTTTTTAACGATCTGAGTATAGACTTTATCATCTCGCTTTTTCATTCCAAAGACGATTGTTTTACCAAAAGAGTCTCTACCTCTCTTACCTTTGACTCTTTTAGCTCCAAAATATGGGTTCCTTGCAAAATCGTAGATTTTGTAGGGTATAGTCTCTTTCGTCGATTTCAATCTCGCCTACTTTGAAATCTGATTCGTTTTCGGCTAAAGAAGCGATTCTTTGTCTAAAGAGAGAATAGAGCCTATTGATCGTATTTCGGCTTACGTTTGTAATCTCTACGATCTTGGCGGCTTCAAGGTCTGCGCAAAA
>JAISRI010000017.1 GCA_031273735.1 Helicobacteraceae bacterium | reverse complement strand
GACTAAGCGTGTTTGCTTGAGAACGTAAGCTGTCGGCTATAGCCATACCCGAAGCGTCGTCTGCAGATTTGTTGATCCTTAGACCGCTTGAAAGTTTTTCAAGCGACGAGCTTAAAGCTCTTTGAACGACGTCGGCGTTAACTTGAGCGTTTAACGCCTTTATGTTAGTGTTGATGATGAAACCTGGCATATTCTCTCCTTTAGTTTTAGTCTAGGTTCAGCTATGATATCGGCGTTAAAACGAGATTTTTAATAGTTTTCGGGATAGACTTTCGCAAAAAAAGCGCCAACAGGTAATAGAAGATGAAAAGATTGATCATTGTCGAGTCCCCGTCAAAAGCTAAGACGATTAAGGGATTTTTGGAAGCGGGAGATACGGTGGTAGCCTCTAAAGGACACATTCGCGATCTGCCCAAGCGAACGATGGGCATAACGATTAAAGACGGCGCTTTCGAGCCGCAATACGAGGTAAGCGCGGATCGAAAGCCGCAGGTAGAGGAGATCAAGGCGCTGGCAAAGAAAGCCGATCGACTCTATATCGCTACCGACGAGGATCGCGAGGGCGAGGCGATCGGCTTTCACGCGGCGGTTCTTCTAGGCGCGGATCTACAAAAGACGCCGCGAATCGTCTTTCACGAGGTTACAAAAAAGGCGATTTTAGCCTCGCTTGAAAATCCTAGAACGATCGATATGCAAAAGGTAAACGCCCAACAAGCGCGGCGGCTTTTGGATCGCATTGTGGGCTATAACCTTTCGCCGCTCTTGTCGCAGAAGATTCAACGCGGTTTGAGCGCGGGCAGGGTTCAGAGCGCGGCGCTGAAAATTATCGTCGATCGAGAGCGCGAGATCGCGGCGTTTAAGCCCGAAGAGTATTGGAGTATGACGGGATTTTTTGAGGGCGCGATCGAGGCGGAGCTGGCGCGTTACGGCTCCGAAAAGATCGAAAAACTTTCGATCAAGAACGAGGCGCAGGCTTTTGAAATCAAAAGGACGCTTGAAAAGGCGAGCTACGTCGTGGGCGAGATCGAGAAAAAAGAGCGCAAATACTCGCCGCAACCGCCGTTTATGACTAGCACGCTTCAGCAAACCGCGTCTTCTAGGCTAGGCTTTAATCCTAAAAAGACGATGAGTTTGGCGCAAAAGCTATACGAGGGCGTTAATACCGATCGAGGCGTTAGCGGCGCGATCACCTATATGCGAACGGATAGCTTGAATATCGCGCCCGAAGCCAACCAAGCCGCGAGAGAGACCATAGAAAAAACCTACGGCGCAAAATATCTCGCGCCGAAAACGCGGTTTTTCAAAAGCAAGGCAAAGGGAGCGCAGGAGGCGCACGAGGCGATCCGCCCGACCAACCTCGCCTTTACGCCGCAGATCGCCGCGGGATATTTGGGCAAGGACGAACTGCGCCTTTATACGCTGATATACAATCGGTTTTTGGCGACGCAGATGAGCGACGCGATCGTAGAAAACGCAAGCGTTATGATAGAGGCTAAAGAGGGGGCGTTTAAGGTTACGGGAAGGCGGGTCGTTTTCGACGGTTTTTATAAGGTATGGAGCGACGAAGAAAAGGATAAACTCTTGCCTCATCTTAAAAGCGGCGAAAAGATCGCGCTAGAAAAGATAGAGGCTAAACAGCGCTTTACCGAACCGCCAAGCCGCTACAGCGAAGCGGGGCTGATCAAGGTTTTGGAGCAACAGGGCATTGGCAGACCAAGCACCTACGCGCCTACGGTTTCCCTTTTAGCCGATCGCGAATATATCAAGGTTGAAAAGAAGCAGATTTTCGCAAACGAGATCGCGCTTAGCGTTACCGAAACGTTAGAAAAGCACTTTCCAGAGATTGTCGATAGCCAATTTACCGCCAAAATGGAGGAGGAGCTAGACGAGATCGCGGAGGCGCAGAAGGATTGGCAGGTTCTATTAGCCGAGTTTTACGAACCGTTTATGCAAAAAATTAAAGACGGCAAAATCGCGATCGAGAGTAAAAAAATCGCGGAGGAGCTAGACGAAGCGTGTCCGCAATGCGGATCGAAACTCTTAAAACGAAGCGGGCGTTTCGGCGAGTTTATATCGTGTAGCGCTTATCCGAAATGCAAGTATTCAAGAAATCTAAACGGCGATAGACCCGCGCCGCAAGAGACCAACGAAAAGTGCGAGAAATGTGGCGCGTCGATGGTAATCAAACAGGGGCGAAACGGGGCTTTTTTGGCGTGTTCGGCGTATCCAAAGTGCAAAAATACCCGCCCGATCGCAGGCGCCGCAGAAGCGGCGGAGATTATCGCGATTCCTTGCCCAAAATGCGGCGGCGCTATCCGAAAGCGAACAAGCAAACGCGGCGCTTTTTACGGTTGCTCAAACTATCCCAAGTGCGATTTTATATCCAAATACGCGCCTACGGAGCATAAATGCGAAAAATGCGGCTATCCGACGGCAAAGCGCGCCGTTCGCGGTAAAGAGATTTACGAATGCGTAAATAAGGAGTGCAAGCATAAAGCGAACGCGTAGTTTGCCCGCGGACGCGCGGATTTTAAGGTTGTTGTCGTTATTTTGATAGGCAGATCGTTATACTTTCGTAGAAAATTGCGATTTTTGGGGCGAAATTGATAGTTGCGCGATATATTTTGCTATGTT
>JAISRI010000004.1 GCA_031273735.1 Helicobacteraceae bacterium | reverse complement strand
TTCTTACTCTTTTGGCTCCTTTTGGATCGTAGTTAAAGCGCTCGGTATCGATCCCGTTTTCTACGACGACGATTTTATCTTTTGGAAAACCTTTTTTGATACATAGCTCTCTGCCCGCGCTAGAGTTGGCGACGATAAGATCGGGAAAACGGCTAAAAAGCGTCTCTAATTTAGCGCCGAGCGCGTTCAAAAAACCGTATTCGTTATTAACGGTGGATCGAATGCCCCATACAATTTTAGCGCCTCGTAAAAACGGTTTTAATAAAGCTACAAAGATATTTGGCGAATCCATAAACGAATAAATCGCGCTTGGTTTAAGCGATCGCAACATTTTCGCAAGCCTTATTAGCGCAAACGGCAGCCGCCAAACGCCTAATTTCTTTCGTAAATAGTAGATTGCGACGCCCGCGTCGATTAACTCCCGATCAAACTCGCTTTTGTCGTAATAGATCGCTACGGCTACCTCCTGTCCGCGTTTTTTTAGCTCCTTCGCCAACGCTACAAGTTGCCGCTCCGCTCCGCCGCGATTTAACGAAGAGGCAAAAATAACCAACCTTTTAGACATATCGCTATTTTCGCGCGACTACGATCGCGTTATTATAAAAGGATTCCGTATGATCAAGTTTATCTAGCGCTATGCCGATCAAATTGCAACAAAAAGTAAAAGGAATAAATAGCGGCAATCCAAACAGTTTGATTGTTTTGCCAATCGCGCCCCTTGTCGTATTTGCGTCTAACCACGACAGAAAGAGAATCGTTATTGTGGAACCTATGCCGCCTTGCGTTTGAACGCGCTCGATCTTTAACCCGAAAGATTCAATCCACGCACTCAAGCCCTCCTTTGTAAAGCGGCGAAAATCAAACGGCAAACCGTGCGCGTGATATAAAAACGGAACGGAGATCGCAATTCTGCCCCCTCCCCCCGTTTTTACGCGATCAAAAACTTGCGCGAAGATCGCGGCGGCTTGCGCGTGTTCTAAAACTTGGGTAGAAAGAACGCAATCAATCTCGCCCGTCGGAGGTAGAACATTATCTTTAATTACGAGATCAACGCCTTCGATCGGAGCAATATCCGCCCCAATATAACGCGATATATTCGGCATATAAGTTCTATACGGTTGTTTGCCGCAACCAAAATCCAAACAAACGCCGCGAAAATCTTGCAAAATTTCCTTTAATTGCGGTTTTAATTGATATATCGCCAAATATTGCCGATGCAGTATGTTAATGTTCGGTTCGCTACCGCAAATTTTCTCGTAAAACAAGCGAAACCAACGCGCTTTACGCGATTCAATATTATTCATATTTTATTGCCTTCCATACAAACTGTTCGCTTTCGCCGTAAACGCCAAAACCCATTAACGCAATTTTTACAAAACGCATTATTTTACCTTGATTCGCTGAGTCTCTCTAAATTAAACGCCGCTAACGGCGGTTTTAACTCCCTTGATCATAAACGCCCCGCCGTCGGCAAGAGCGATCATTTTTTCTGTTTTGTCCGCGAAAAAATCATCGCACGCTTTGGTAGCGCCCGGGCAAAATGGGGAACCGTAATCGTCGCATAAAATAATCCCTCCGCCGCTCATTCGATCGTAAAAGAACGCGAGAGAATCTCGCGTCGGATCGTGCATATCTACGTCGATATGAACAAAACTAAACTTACGATCGGCGACTTCGGCAAATCGCGACGGAATCCAACCTTCATAAAGACGAACGCGATCGATAAAAGACGCGAGATTTTCGCGGACGATCGCTTCGCCCGCAGAGAGATCGCCTTTCGCCCAATAGTCGTTATCCTCCGAAGTCGGCGCGCTTACGCCTTCAAAGCTATCAAATATATGGTGAATTTTAATCATACTATCTTCGCGAGAGGCGTCGGGCGTTCCCCCCCCCCCCGTAATATAGTCGTTTGCCGCGCAGATTAGGTAGGAAGAGGCGCCTTTGAAAACGCCGCATTCGGCGGTATCGCCCTCCACAAAAACCGTTAAGCGTAAAAGTTGTTTTAACGTCCATTTGCGATGCGTATTAAAACCGCCGCGTTCGCCAAAACGATCCAAGTAGTCGTTAAAAGTTTTATCCTTCTGCCAATCCCAATCAGCCCACGCTAAGCGATAGTCCTTAAACAGCATATCGGCAAAAAGCCGCAAAGCGTCATGTTTACGACCAGTATGCGAAGATACGGCGTTGCGAAGTAGCTTGAATAATCTAAAAATAAAAGTTTGGCGTATTTGCATTTTAGTCTTTATTAAATATGCGCCGACGCAATAGATTAAGCGAGTAGATAAATCTATTTTTTAATAACATACGTTTAAGTTTATAAAACAAAAACCATTGCAACATATAAATATTAAATAAATATATCTTGAATCGTTGAACTATAGTATTATAATTATAAATATTAGATTTACGATATGGTTGATAAAAATCTACAAAATACCTCTTAATCCAGTCAAGTGGTCCTGTATGCGTTTTTCCATTATAACTATACCGCATTGTAATTGTATCGCATGACATTGAATCAATATAAAAAGTTAGAGACTGTATCGCGCGTTTTTTATATTGTATGTATAAAATATTACTTAGTTCTGATTTGGTAAATGCGCCTATGTTAGCAAGGTGATTGGCGTCAAAGAGAAAAATCTTCGACATATCTCTCGGAATAAAATATATACAGGGATGCGCTCCGCTTTTTAACTGAGATCTAGACGGGTTTTTATCCAAAAAATCCATACTTGGCGCTTCCCAATAGACGTTTGGTAAACACGCCGTTTTGCCCTTCATAGCAACTGATAAGAAAATAAATCGAAACGCAAGCATATAAGGAGAATCTTCCGACAACTCAAGATAGTATTTCAAATCAATCTGCGCCAAATAACGCGTTCCAAAAATCTCTCCGCTTGGATGGCGAAAAAAATAGAGATTAGTAACGCTATCGCAATAATTTTCATAGATTATTTCTTTAAAAACCTCGCCGCAATAAACATAAACTAAATCATAATTTGATAAAAAATCGCATAACCTTGGTATGTTCTCCGCTATGATAAGGTCGCGATCGTTGCAATAAAACGCGTACTTGCCGCTAGCGCGAGAAATTGATATAACCATATTTTTATACATTCCAATATTTGCTTCATTCTCAAAAAACTTAAATCGCGAATCGTTTATATGACTCAATATTTCTTTAGTATTATCTGTCGAGGCGTTATCATTAACGCAAACCTCTATATCGTCTCGCTCGCAACTTAGAATTGACGTTACGAGCGCACAAACGCGCTCGGCGCGATTATATGTCGGAATACAAAAGCTAACTACAGGGATAGCCATATAGATTCCTTTCTTAAGCCGTTAAAGAATTGCGGCAAAACCAAAATTTGACGCGCTAACGCAAACTTTCTCAAAACCATTTTGTTCCAAATAGCGGATAAAACGGATTTCGCCACCAAACATTCGCATGCCAACTCCATCCGCTACACTCTTTGCATGGTGAAAGTCTGTAAAGTTCGCAATTTAAATTCTTGCGCCACAACTCTTTAGATTTCTGCCCATAATATATCTCTTCAAGCGATTGATCCGCGATATTACCGAGCTTCAAATCTCCAAGCGAACTTGACGGCAAACTACAACACGGAAGCGCTTCGCCATTACCGGCAATGTTATATGCTTCTAGTAAAAGAAGGCAAGGATAGCGTTTGCAAAAAATGTCGTTCTCTTTTGTCGTTTCAAGGTTTAATAGTTTTTGGGGTGTGCGCGTAATCTCTTCGCCTCGCGCCGTTATTTCATTTTCAATTAACTTTTCGGCGTCAATTAATCCTCCCCAATTGCCAAGCTCTACCTCTCCGATCGCTCCGCATTCTCCTAAAAAAGGTTTCCAAAAAGATTTAAAAGCTTCGACTTGCTCTTTACAATTAACTCTGCCGCACATAACGTTAAGTAAAACCTTGACGCGTTTTTCCGATTCATTAACGGCGCGTAAGAAATCCTGCGTATTTTTCACTACCTTATCATAAATATCTAGTCCGTTTAATCGTTTATATTGCTCTTTTGAAGTTGCGTTGATTGAAATCGTAATTCTAGTTAATCCCGCTACGGAAAGTTCGCGTCCAAGCTCGTAACTTAAACGAATACCATTTGTATTAAAACCGATCGTCGCGTTTGGAACTTGATTTTTCACATACGCGACAGCTTCGACCAAATTAGGATATAACGTCGGTTCTCCTATGCCAATAAACGCATAAATTTCAACGCCTTTTTTTGCGCAATAATCAACTATTTTCTTAAAAGTTTCAAAATCCATATCGCCGTTTTTGCCATCTATACCTAAACTTCTTGGACAATAATTACATCGAAGATTGCATCGATCGGTAATCTCTATCCTAAGCATATTGAATTTATGCGGTCTTGAAGCAAGCAAAGCACGACGCGTAAATGTTTTGTGATATAACCAAGAAAACGAAATACTCCTAGCGATTGCCCAACGTCTTTCACGAGGTAGCAAATGCCACATTTTTCGTAAAATACCCATTTTGGCTTTGCTTCCTAATTGTTGAATTACCACATAATTATACCACTTTGCGCTTATTCGATCGTTTCGAGAGTTACATTTGCGTCAACCTTATGGAAGTTTTGTAAATGCGCTTGCGAATCAGCCGCAATAACAAAACCAATCTTTAGTCCAATTCAGCTTAAAGCGGATAAAAGCCCGTTGATCCGCTTGAACGCTACAAAATCCGTAAAGTATCCGCGATCGCCGATCTTATAACGCCAACACGGTTATGCTTTTCAAGCGAAATAATACATTTATCGCTCTTAGGCAATCGCTAAGAAATAATCAACGTTTAGCGGTAGTTTTTAGACGGAAAAAATCCGTACGTCGCGTTATTTGCGCCGTTTTAAGCGTCTCGAATAGGATTGCGCCTAACGCAAAATCGCGAGTATCAATAACGCCGCGCTTAACGTATTTAATTTTACGGATAGACGGGTTTTACTTTAGCTTCGATCAATATAGGCAACGAAGAGGCTTTTCGTAACTCTGCGGCAAAGGCTAATATCGCGCCTATTTCATCGCCTCGCGCCGCGTT
>JAISRI010000100.1 GCA_031273735.1 Helicobacteraceae bacterium | reverse complement strand
TCCGCGTCCTCGCTCGTAATCTTGTCGCCATTAACCGTCGCCAACGTCGCGGCGCTCAAACTTGCGGCAAACGCCGCCAACGCTAACACTCTCTTCACATCAACTCCTTATATTTGATTGGCTTATATTGTAACCTAATAAAGCAAAACTACCAAACCGACGCTCGACGCAAGCTACGCGATATGTCTATTTCTATGGGCGGATAGTTGCGCGTCGTCGATTGCGCGTTCGCGTTCTATTTCGTCGCCGCTTTCCGCGCTTTCTAGCTCGTCCTCGCGACAACCGATTAGCCGTCCGCTCGCGATAAAATCTACGTCGTAAATGCGGATAACCTGTAAAAAAGTTCCTATGTCGCGAATATAGCCCTCCTCGCCCGCAAAGGCGATAATTTCCCCCATTTTCGCAAACGAATACGTGCCGTCGGCGCGAATATCCGTTTTTAACCGCGCTTTTTGCCCTATTTCAAAAAGCGGTATAGCGCTATCTCGATCGCTCATAGTTTAACCTCGCATTCGCTTGGTTGCAACGCGCAACTAATCGACGACGCGCACAAAAAACACGCCGAAGGTTTTTCTAACGTATTCCATATCTCCGCCGCGCTTGGATTGAAGCCCTCTTCAAAGCGCCGAACGATCATTAATAACGCAAAACGATAAATATCCAAAAGGCGGTTTTCGTCGGCGATTTCAAGCGTTTTTATCTTCTTGATAGAATCGCCGAAAAGTTTTAGCATATGAAGGCGTTTGCTATTAACGATTCGATCGTCGGCTTTGATCTCGAAAAAACTCAAATAGCCGTCGATCGACGCGAGTCTATTAAAATTCGCTAACGTTTTCATTGGCGATCTTTATATTTAGCGTCGATCGCCAACGCTTTTGCCAACCATTTTTCGCCCTCCGCCGCTAGTTTTTCCACGCTTTCAAAAGCGAATCTATGCGCGTCGCGAAAGGTTTTATCCATAATAACTATTTCGCCCGCAATTACCGCGCCGCGCCCAAAACCTTCGTGGCTCATCTCAAAAATCACGCTCGCCATTTTTGACGTTTTGCGTTCAAAAGCGACGGCGACGGCTTTTAACAACATTTTTAGATCGTCGATCGTCGTTTCGTCTATATCCGCTATTACGCCGATCGCCTTTAATTCCTCTTTGCTTTTGACGTATTTTTTGGCGATTAGCTCCTCGTCGGTTTTGTTGTCCCACGCGCCGAACTGATCGCTCGCGCGAATTTGATCTGTTAGGCGCTTTAGAAATAAGCTCATTGTTCCTCCTTATTTTCGCTTATCGCAATAATGCGTTTAATCCAAGGCGGCGGATTTCTGTTTAACATATCAGTAAGTTGTTCGCACGCCTGTTTGATCGTTGTGGGTTGAACGATTTTAATTGGGTGAATACGCGCCTTTACAACCTTTGCGGCGGCGGCTGGACCAATCGCTTCGCAATAGAGAATATTCGCCTCTTTGATCGCGTCGATCTTGGCGTTTATTTTGCCGTCCTCTTCGTTATGATCCTCTTCGGCTTTGACGATCGCGCTTAACGCGTATCCCTCTTTGCTCACCTCGTAGATAGCAAACTCTTTTGCCCAGCCGAAATGATCGTTAATGTTTTCGCCGTCTTTCGTGGCGAACGCAACTTTTATTATCCCGCTCATAACTCCTCCTTCTTTGTTGGTTATATTGCGCAAAACGCGAATTTTAATCGTCTCTTGCGCCATTATTAGCCGCCGTCAATAATCTAGCGCTTCCCTCGTAGCCAATCGCAATATCCAACTGCGATCCGATTCGCTCCCACTGCGGGAATCCCGCTTGCAAAAGCGGTTTATGAAGTCTATGACAGAGCGCTTCGCCATGCGTCCCGCAGATAAGCATATCCCAGCGATCGGCGTTTTGCTCAAGCCAAAAAAGCCCGTCGCAAACCCATTCAAAACCGCTTTTTTCTAACGCGCATTCAGGCGTGGGCGCGACGATAATAATTTGCGCTCCCGCTTCGCAAAGGACGTTCGCCGCGTTAATAGCGTGATCGCTTTCAAGCGCGATCGCGATTCGTTTTTTACCCAAAATAAAATGCGAATCTAGCAACATATCCGCAAGACGCGATCGCCAGCGTTTGATTTTCGCGCTCGGCTCTTTACCCGAAAGCTCCATTAACGTCGAAATTAACCGATCGTTAGCGCGCATACCGCCGATATGTTCAAATAAAAAAGTTTTAATTTTCGGATTGATTTTACGAAGACAATCAAGCGCGACTTTCATCGACGATCCAATCGCGATTGCGGCGAACGATCCGCCGATCTTTTTAATATCGTCGATCGTAATTCCGCCCTGCGTGATCTGTCCTTGTTTTTCGCCCAAATGCCCGTCAAGACTATCGCTTAGATCGGGAAGCGCGAGGCAAGAAAATCCAAAACTTTTGATTGTCTCTTTGAGCGTTTCTACGTCAAGCGGAGTCATACTTGAATGAGGCAGAAGCGTTATTAGTTTTTCGTCGATCTCTCTTTGCGCGCCGATCTGCTCGATTATCGCCGCGCACGCCATAGCAAAACCGCTTTCAAGTCCGCCGTGATAATCGGGCGCGCTAACCCATACCGTTTGGAGCTCTAAACGCGCCGCAATAGATTTAATATCGTCGCCTTTTGTTTCGGTTAAACCGACGCTTATTAAACCGATTAGATCGGGCGAAACCTTTTTTAATATATTCCCAATCGATTCCGCCACAATCCGATCGCCCCCGTCCATAATCGCCGTAATATCGCTAACGGCGGTCGTTTGGACTGGAATTGGATCGTGAAAATGGCGCGTGAAAAAGACCTTGCTAAACGAAGCGCAACCTTGCGCCCCATGAATAAGCGGCATACACCCTTTCACGCCTAAAAACGCCAACATCGCGCCCATCGGAGCGCTAAGGCGAATCGGATTGATATGTAGCGCGCTCATACTCGCCACGGAGCTTTGAGATTTGCGATTTTGAATACGGGATTTTCCAGCGCGGCTAAAACGTCGTTTGCAAAGGCAATCAATCCGTCGTAACCGCCGTAGCTAACCTTTTTTTCCTGATTTACGTCCGCAAAGGCTACGTTATTTTTTAGCGCCGTATATAGGCTTCGTCCGCCCGCTAACAGTATATCCGCTTTTGTCTCTTTTAGTAACTTTGCCTGCTCTTCGGCGGGTTTTTTCATCAAAACGCCGCTCTTGCCTAAATACTCCCGCGCCTTTGCCTGATCTTCTAACGTGCTTTTGCCGATCGCCGTCGCTACAACCTCTATGCCAATATCTTGCAAAGCGGAGGCAAAAGACCACGCTTTATTTCCGCCCGTATTTAGAATCGCTTTTTTCCCTTGTAATTTGGCTTTAATCGGCGCTAACTTTTTATCGCAGATCGCCTCGTATTTTGCGATAACTTTTTCGGTTTTATCAAGGAGCTTCGCGTCGTTAAAAGCCGCCGCGATTGTTCGGATCGCGTTCGAGGTATCGCGCTTGCCGTAGAAACTAACGCTAACAAAAGGAATACCGTATCGCTCCCGCATCTTTCGCGCTAAAGTTATTAATGATTGAGCGCAAACTAACACGTTAAGTTTCGCGCGGTGCGCGGAGCGGATCGAGTCGATTCTTCCGTCGCCGCTAAGGGTTGCGCGGATCGTAATTCCGATCTCTTCTAATATGCTTTTATAGCGCTCCATATCGCCCGTTACGTTATATTCGCCGAGCAAGTTGATCTCGTAAGGTTTTATATCCGTAGGTTCAAGCGTTCCAATCAGATCATTTAATACCGCTTCGCCCGCAAGTCGCGAACCAAAGTTTTTGCTTCCGACAAAGCCGGGCGTGTGAACGGGAACGACGGGAATATCATACTCGGCGCGTTTTGCTTTGCATACCGCGTCTATATCGTCGCCAATAAGCGCCGTAACGCATGTGGAATAGACGAAAACCGCTTTGGGCGCAAAGATTTTAATCGCCTCGTCGATCGTTGTCGCAAGTTTTTTCTCGCCGCCAAAAATCACGTCGTTTTCATCGATCTGCGTGCAAAGCCCCATCTGCGTCATATCGCGTCCGCTGTAGGTCGTGCGCGTTTGACGAGTTTCCCACGACGCTCCCAAACAGGTTGCGGGGCTATGAACGATATGCGCCGCTTCCGCGAATGGGAAAAGCGATATTTGCGCCCCCTCAAAAGCGCAACCGCCGCTTGTCGCGCCGGGCGTAGGGCGATTACAGGCGGACTTTTTCGTCGCGCTATGCTCGCAAGAGGGTTCGATAAAAAGCTCTTTTGGCGCGGCTAACATTGCAATCTCCCAAAGCAAATAATTTATGATTGTATTTGAAAAAGCGCGGCGCGGTTGGTTAATAAATAATCATACTAAATATAATGGCGGATAGTTGCGCTAAAATGGAGCGCTTTTTGCTTAAAAAAACTAAAGGTCATAGATGAGATTTGTAATTGTTTTGTCGGCGCTTACATTGTCGCTATACGCCGATAACTATCTCTTTGCCACCCTAAAACCATCGCCGGCAATTGACGTTTCGGCGTTCGATAGCGCCGCGCAATCGCCGTCGCAAAATCAACGCCAAGACGATCGGCAAAAAAAAGGCGAAGATTTTTTCGTATCAGACTCCGCCGATTCGCATTATATCGGCTATCAAGAAAAGGTTGGGCGTTACGAATTAGAGTATCGCCGTCGCGTCCAAGAGGTTCGATCGGCGTTCTATAAACGAATGAACGCATATGAATAATTAAGCGGGTCGTTTCGCGCAAACGGACGATTATTTGTGATAAGGGTGTTTGGATTCGATCGTAAAAGCGCGATAGAGTTGTTCTAGCAAGACAATTCGGGCGATTTCGTGAGAAAAAGTGAGCGGCGAAAGCGATATGACGCGATCGCATAAGTCGCAAAAAGCGCGATCCAAGCCATAAGCGCCGCCAATGTAAAAGCTAAAAGCGGCGCGGTTCGCGACTAGCTTCGCAAAATCAAAGGAGTCGTAAAGCTCGCCTTCTTCGCTAAGCGCGATTAGATAGCGCGACGATTGGGCGGCGATCGAAGCGGGCGATAAACGCGATACGTTTTTGGGCGCTAATCGAGAAACGAGTGAAGACGACGAGGCAAACGCTTGCGAATAGGCTTCCCGCGCCTGCGCCGCGCCGATTTTCTGAGCTTTGTCGATCGCGACGTTCCAAACGGGCAAAAGCGCTATCTTAGCGTATGGCGCGATCAGTTTTCGATAGCGTTTTTCAGCCTCCGCAAAAAGTTCCGAACCGCCTTTGCCGATAAAACAAATATCGATCGTCATAGCGCCGCAGTAACAAAAGCCGTTTAAGATCGGACGGTATAGCGAAGCAAATCGGCGATAGTCGTTTTGAGATGATCGCGATCGACAATCATATCGATCAGCCCGCGATCCAATAAAAACTCGGCGCTCTGAAAGCCGTTGGGCAGATCGGAGCCGATCGTCTGTTTGATCACCCTCGCGCCCGCAAAACCCACCATTGCGCCCGGTTCGGCGATGATAATATCGCCCAAAAAGGCGAAACTCGCGCTAACGCCGCCAAACGTAGGATCGGTCAAAACTGAAATGAACGGCAACTTAGCTAAAGAAAGTTTTTTGAGCGCCGCGCTTGTTTTTGCCATTTGCATCAGACTAAAGGTCGATTCTTGCATTCGCGCCCCGCCGCTTGCGCTAATTATGACTAAGCCGCACCGCTTTGCGATTGCTCGATCGACCGCGCGGACGATCTTTTCGCCCTCTACGCTTCCCAAAGAACCGCCCATAAAATCAAAATCAAAAACGACAATTTGAGCGCTAACGCCGTCGATCAGACATTCGCCCGCATTTATCGCGGAATGTCGCCCCGTCTTTTTGAAGCCCTCTTCTAGGCGTTGCGCGTAGCTTTTCTTGTCTGAGAAGTTAAGCGGATCGACCGCTTTTAGATTGGAATCAAACTCGACGAAACTACCCTCGTCGGTTAAAAGCTCGATACGATCTTTCGCGCTAATACGCATATGCAAGCCGCATTTTGGGCAGACGTATTGTTTTACGGCAACCTCTTTGTAATACATAATAGCTTGACATCTTTTGCATTTAATCCAATGACTAGGCGCCTCTTTGGTATCTGGACGCTCGCGCTTGACGCGCTTAAAAAGTTCGCCAATGTTCATAATTCGCCTTCGATAAAAACCGACTTCAAACGTTCAAAAATCGTCTGATCCGCGCTAACCAAAATCAACTTTTCGTTTCTGAAAATATGTAAATCTTCGCACAAATGCAAACCCGCGATTATATCATATTCGCGAGGCGCTCCCGCAGCCGCGACAAAACTAGCGCCATGCGCATAGGCAAGCGAAAGCGCTAACGCGCCCGGACTTCTAAACTTAAAACCGTTTTTATTAAGCGCTTTGGCTAATTTTGGGTGCGAATACGCCTTTTCAAAAAATCCCGCTTGAGGCTTTAGGGCGCGTTCTAGCGGCAGTTTTTTTGGATCGTAAAGATTTGATCGATAGGTTTCGTCGCGGCGTTTAACGAAATAATCGCCGTTTGCCAAATTGCACACGACCGACGCAGCCGCTTTAACGCCGCTTTTTAAGGCGACCGACGCGCCGTAATATGGAAAGCCGGAGGCGATATTCGCGCTACCGTCGATCGGATCGATAACGATCTCGTCTTTGCCTTCGCCGATCGGTCCGCACTCTTCGGAGTTTATCCGTCCAAAACCGCCTAGACGTTTAATAAATATCTCTTCGGCGATCAGATCGATTTTCAAACTGCGATCGCCGCCGTAGCCGATTCTGCCGTCGGGATAAAAAAGCGAATCGTCCTCGTTTTGGCGCAAAAAGGCGGCGATCTCTTGGTTTGCGTCGATCGCGGCTTCTATAAACGCTTGCATTTTAATCGATTAAGAGAGTTTTTACGATCGCGAGCGCTGCGATTTTGCCGTCCGCGGCCGCTTTTACAGCCAAACTCGCGCCGCGAACCGCGTCGCCGCCCGCATAAACCTTGCTATGGCTTGTTTTCCCGTTCTGATCGACGACAATCGCGCCGTTGTCGGCGAGTTTCACCCCTTTTAGCCACGATTTTTCCTGATGTTCAAAGCCGAGCGCCATAATTACGACGTCCGCGTCGATCGTTTGTTCTTTTCCTTTTAATACGATTAGCTTGCCGCGTTTGCCGTCGCTTTCTAGTTTTGTTTCGTCAAATACTACGCTTAACGCTTTGCTTTCTTTGACATCGATTCTATTTGGAGCGCGGTTAAAAATAAACTCCGCGCCTTCCTCTTTGGCGTTGATAAACTCTTTTTTTGCGCCCGGCATATCGCTCTCGCCGCGCCGATAAACGCAAACGACGCTTGAAGCGCCCAACCTTAAAGCCGTTCGGACGCAATCCATAGCCGTGTCGCCGCCGCCGATCGCTACGACTTTCTTATTTTTTACGTCAAAACGCGGATCTTTCGCGCCGCCAAAAAGCGCTTTTTGCGTCGCGTTTAGAAAATCGATCGCGGGCAAAACGCCCCCCGCGTCCTCGTTTGGGATTCTCGCCGCCGCGCTCTTTGACGCGCCTACGCCTACAAAAACCGCGTCGAAGCGATCGGTTAAATCTTTGAAATCGACCTCTTTTCCAACTTCCGCTCCAAGACGAATCTTTACGCCCGCTTTTTTCAGCCATTCAAAGCGCCGCTCGACAACCTTCTTATCCAGCTTAAAACCGGGTATGCCGTAGGTAAGAAGCCCGCCCGCTCTCTCGTCTTTTTCAAAAATCTCGACGGCGATTTTCGCCCTCGCCAAAAAAGTCGCCGCCGAGAGCGAAGCTGGTCCGCTGCCGATAACGGCTACTTTTTTGCCGCTTGTAGCCATTGGATAGATAATCGATTCGCCAAGCTCGAAAGCGTTTTCGTTGATCGCCGTTTCAATCGCGCCTATGCTGATCGCGCCGAAGTTATCCGCTCCAAGCGTACAGTCGCCTTCGCAAAGGCGATCTTGCGGACAGATACGCCCAAGTATCTCTGGAAAAGGCGAGTTTTCCGAGCTTAAACGAAACGCGCCGACGCGGTTATTCTCCGCGATCGCCTTGAGCCAATAGGGAATATAGTTATGAAGCGGACAACCGCAAACGGAGCAGTAAGGGTTTCCGCACTGAACGCAACGCTCGGCTTGCGAAGCGGCTTTGGCGCCGTCGAAAAGCGAATAAATCTCTTCAAAGCTCTTTAGACGATCAAGCGCTTGAGCCTTTTTGGGCGTTAATCTTTCAATTTTAGTAAAGTTTTGCATATTTTCGCGTCCTTTAACGCAGATTTGCGATTTTAGCGATTTTTACCTACGAGGTTATAATTTTAGGACAGGTATGGCGCAACGCAGGTTTTTGACCGTCTTATTGTTCCGCGATCGGTTAGCCTTGCGCCCGCGCCCCGTAATCTCCCAACCGTCGCTAAAAACCTTAGCGAATGACGTTTCGCTAAATCGAGGCGGCTATCTTTAGACTAGGCGCGTCGTTTTAAGATAGCCGTTTTCGCTAAGATATAAATATAGTTCGGCTAAAACGTCTTGGCGTTTTTCTTCGGGAATTAGCTCCGATCGTTCTATGCGCTTTTTAAGCTGTTTTTGAACGTCGGTTATATCGTAATCTATATCGTCTAGTATATCGAGCAAACTAGCCGAAGGTTTCAGATCGCGAATATAGTAGCCGTCGTCGTCGATCTCTACGACCGCTTCGGTGGGGTGAGAAAAAAGATTATGCCGCATTCCTAACGCCTCTTGATACGCCCCTACAAGAAAAAACGCCAGAAAATAGTTGCGTTCGTTTAGATCTACGTCGTGCAAAAAGAGCGGACGCTTTGTCTTAAAGGTTATTTCGCCGTCGCTATCGCACGTTATATCCCAAAGACTAGCCGATCTTCCGGGCTTTTTATCAAGTCGATCTAGCGGCATAATCGGAAACTCCTGCCCCAATCCCCAATAATCGGGCATACTTTGAAATAAACTAAAATTAACAAGATATTTTTCTTGAATACGTTGTTGTAGCCGATCGCGCTCGCTTAAATGCGCGGCGCTATCTAAAGCCTTGCGAATAATCAGATGCGTTAGCACCTCCGTATTAGACCGATCTTGCAAATCGATATAACCAAGATCAAAAAGCGTTAATAGCGATTCCATATGATCTAAGCTGTCGTGCAGATATTCGGCGGCGTTTTTCTCGTTGATCGTCCGATAGAGATCGTATAATTCGCTAACCAGCGGCGGGTTTCCTTTTTCTTTTAGATTTAACGCTTTTTCGGTATATTCTTGCGTGAAAAGCTCTAGCACGGGCGCGACCAAGACGGCGTGGCTTGCGGCGACGAGCCGTCCGGATTCCGTGAAAATATCAGGCTCTTCCACGCCCTTATTTTCGCAGATCGATTTAAGCAAAAACACGACGTCGTTCGCGACTTCTTGTAGCGAGTATGAAGCGCTCTTGCTTTGCGCGTCTTGCGAGTATTCTACCGCCAAACCGCCGCCCAAGTTAATCGCTCGTAAATTAACCGCGCCCATCTTTCTTAACTCGGCGTAGATATTACCCGCTTCCCTTAAAGCGCGTTTTAACGGAGCAATATCTTCCATTTGACTGCCGATATGAAAATGAATCATCGTTAATTTATCGATTTGACCAAACTTTTTTAACAGCTGAACGGCGCGCATAAGCTCGGCGCTTGTTAAGCCAAATTTAGCGTTTATGCCCCCGCTTTTACCCCAAATGCCTATGCCTGCGGTATGTAGACGAATACGAATACCAATATCTGGCATTGGATCGCCCGTTTTCTTCTGCATATCTAAAATAGCGTCAAGCTCGCCAAGTCCTTCGATCGTAAGCGTAATATCGTGTCCCATCTCTTTGGCGATAAAACCTAAAGAGATCATCTCTTCGTCCTTAAAACCATTAACGGTGATCGGAGCGTCTTCGCGGTTATACGCCATCGCTATGATTAACTCGGCTTTACTGCCCGCTTCTAAGCCATAGCCATACTCTTTACCCTCTTCGATCAATATTTTTAGAAAACTCGGAAATTGATTAACCTTTAACGGAAAAACCGCCTGAAAACGCCCGCCGTATTTATACTCTTTTTTTGAGGCGCTAAAAGCGCGGTAGAGCTTGTTGATCTGTTTTTTTACCAAATGTGGAAAACGCAAAAGCAGAGGCCCTCTATAGCCGTCTGTGCGAATCTCGTTAACAATATCCAAAATCGCCGGACGCGCGCCGCTATTTACGCATACTTTACCCCCTTCGATCGTAAAGTTATTACCGCCCCAAATGCTTAAACCGTAATCGTTTGGCGTCTCTTTACTTTTCACTATTTTCCTTTTTT
>JAISRI010000033.1 GCA_031273735.1 Helicobacteraceae bacterium | reverse complement strand
AGCGTTAGCTTTGGCGCAAGCGGCAAAAAATACGAGTTTGGACTAAAAGAGCATCACGATCATATGATCTGCGATTCCTGCGGCGCTATGATCGAGTTTGTCGATAAAGAGATCGAAAAGCGCCAAAAGGAGATCGCCTCCTCGAAAGGCTTTAAGATCGTCAGCCACGCGATGCAGATACGCGGATTATGCAAAGCGTGTCAGAAGGCGAAAAGTTGATCCCAGACTTTAACGAATACGTTCAAACTAGAATCGCTAAAATTGAACGTTTAAGAGAGCGGGGTAAAAACCCTTATGAAAACCGCGTCAAGCGCGATCTAAACATAGCGGATTTTAGAGATAGGCACGCCAATTTATTAAATGGCGGCGATCGCGACGAAAACGCCGTTTTTTACCTTGTCGGGCGCGTTAAACTTTTGCGCGTCATGGGCAAGGCGGCGTTTGCTACGATCGAAGATCAAAGCGGTTCTGTGCAACTGTTTTTATCGTTAAACGATCTTGGCGAAAGCTATAACGAGCTTAAAAAACTAATCGACGTAGGCGACATTGTTCAGGCAAGCGGATACGGCTTCGTTACGAAAACGCTCGAGCTAAGCCTGCATATAAAGTCGATCGAGATTTTAACGAAATCGATCCGTCCGCTACCAGAAAAGTTTCACGGCGTTCAGGATATAGAACTTAGATCGCGCCAGCGCTATTTGGATCTAATAATGAATCCGAGCGCCAGAGAAAACTTTATCTTGCGCAGTAAGATTATCTCTACGATTCGCGGCTTTTTTGAAAAAAACGGTTTTTTAGAGGTGGAAACGCCTATGCTCCACCCCATTCCGGGCGGCGCTAACGCTAAGCCGTTTATTACGCGACATAACGCGCTAAACGTTAATCGATATTTGCGAATTGCGCCCGAACTTTACTTAAAAAGATTGATCGCAGGCGGCTTTGAGGCAATTTACGAGCTAAACCGCTGTTTTCGCAACGAGGGTATGGATTCTACGCACAACCCCGAATTTACGACAATCGAGTTTTATTGGGCGTATAAAACCTATGAAGATCTGATCGAACTAACTGAAAAACTCCTTGCCGAGCTATCCGCTACGCTAAAGATCGAAGAGGTTAATTTCAAGGGGCAAACAATCCGCCTAAAAACGCCTTTTGCCAGATATAGTTACGACGAAGCGTTAACGAAACTCGGCGGCATAGATAGCGCGGCGTTAAACGATCGAGAAAAGTTAGCCGCGATCGCCAAACAAAACGCGATCGAGATTAAAAAAGATCAGACGATCGGCGCGATCAAAGCCGAGCTTTTCGACGTTTTGGTCGAAGGAAAACTGATCGACCCGACCTTTATCGTCGATTTTCCGATCGAGGTTTCGCCGCTTGCTCGCAGAAGCGATCAGAATCCAAAAATAGCCGATCGCTTCGAGCTTTTTATCGGCGGTTACGAGATTGCCAACGGCTTTAGCGAATTAAACGATCCGATCGATCAGTTCGAGCGTTTCAAAGCGCAAGTCGCCGCGAAAGAGGCGGGCGACGAGGAGGGTATGTATATGGACGAGGATTACGTTACCGCGCTTAGTTACGGTATGCCGCCGACGGCGGGCGAAGGAATCGGGATCGATAGACTTGTTATGATCCTTTTGGGTTTTGACGCGATTAGAGAGGTTTTATTGTTTCCCGCTATGAAACTAGAACAGACAAAGGAATAAAATGGGTTATTTACAAACGGAAGATAAAGAGATTTTCGGCTGGATAGAAAAGGAGCTAGGGCGGCAAAACGATCATTTAGAGATGATCGCGAGCGAAAACTACACCTTTCCCGCAGTGATGGAAGCGATGGGATCGGTTCTGACCAACAAATACGCGGAAGGCTACCCGCGCAAACGCTACTATGGCGGTTGCGAGTTTGTCGACGAGATCGAGCAGATCGCAATCGATCGTATTAAAAAACTTTTCGGCGCTAGTTTTGCAAACGTCCAACCGCATTCGGGCAGTAGCGCCAACGCGGCGGTTTATGCGGCGCTTCTTAAACCCTACGACAAGATCTTAGGTATGGATTTAAGCCACGGCGGGCATTTAACGCACGGCGCTAAAGTCAGTTTTACGGGGCAAAATTACCACAGCTTCTCTTACGGCGTTAATGAAAACGGATTGATCGATTACGACGAAGTAGAAAAGATCGCCTTAAGCGTTAAACCGCAGATCATTGTCGCGGGTTTTAGCGCCTATTCGAGAGAGCTGGATTTCGCGCGTTTCAGGGCGATCGCCGATAGGGTTGGGGCGTTTTTATTTTCCGATATTGCGCACGTCGCGGGGTTGGTTTGCGCGGGCGAATATCCCAGCCCGTTTCCTCACTCGCATATCGTTACCACAACGACGCATAAAACCTTGCGTGGACCTCGCGGCGGCGCGGTTTTGACAAATGACGAAGAGATCGCCAAAAAGATCGACAAAGCGGTTTTCCCCGGTTTGCAAGGAGGTCCTTTAATGCACGTTATCGCCGCAAAAGCGGTTGGTTTTGGCTGCAACCTAAAACATGAGTGGAAAAGCTACGCCAAACAGGTCAAGGCGAATATCAAAGCGCTTGCGCAGATCGCGTTAAAACGCGGGTTTAACGTGGTTAGCGGCGGCACGGATAACCACCTGATTTTGATGAGCTTTTTAGATCGCGCCTTTAGCGGAAAAGACGCGGATAACGCTCTTGGCAAAGCGGGGATTTGCGTCAATAAAAATACCGTGCCGGGCGAAACGCGAAGCCCGTTTATCACGAGCGGCGTTCGTATTGGTTCCGCCGCGCTTACCAGCAGAGGAATGAAAGAGGAGGAGTTTAGGTTTATCGGCGAAAAAATATCGGACATTTTAGACGATATAGCCAACGAAAAACGTCAAATAGCGATCGCCGAAGAGATCAAAGCGCTCTCGAAGCGTTTCCCCGTTTATTCGCAAGCGACTTTTTAGGTTTGCGCGATGGTTAGCCAACTAGATCTAACGCTAATCAAAATGCAAACGCAGTTCTACTATAAAAAGCGCGAAGACGCGAGCGTAAAAGTCGATTTTCGCGGAAAAACGCTATACGATAAGTTTGAAAGAGTTGATCAAACTCTAACTTTGTCGATATTAAACGATCATTTCGCTAAAAAAATTACTGTGGCGCACGATCTTATATGGAAAGGCGATATGGTTGAAAATATTGTCTTCGATTACAACGGGAGCGATCCGCAGAGGTTTTATCACCGAGCGCAGTTGCTTTTAAGGGAGGAAGGTTTTTTGAACTTTACGGCGTATGAAAGCGGCGCAAGCGGACATTTGCACCTCTACGTTCATAAAGGGCATACGACTCTTAGCGAAGGTTGTCAGCTTGCTAAGACGCTTTCGGCTAAACTTGCTCAAAAAGCGCCTAAGCAGTGGAAGACGTTCCCCACCTTCGATCTGCCGGCGGAGTTTAATATACTAGTCGTTCCATACGCCGTTTACGCTAAAGAGCGCGGTAGCGGCTGGTCAAAACATATGTGAGAAAGGAAAAAGATGGCGGATATTATAAATAGCCAAGACGAGCTAAACGATATTCTGATCAAACGCGACGACGGCGCGGGAGGCAAGGTGAAAAACGCGCTTTTAATCAGCGCGGCGCTTTTACTAATCGCGGTCATCGCGTTTTTAACCTCCCGTATGATCGACGCGGATCGCTACGCGCAAACGCCAGAAAACGGCGCGGCTACTCCAGCCGCAACGGGCGGCGAGAAGCCCAAAACGGTATTCGAGGCGCCCCAACCGACGGCTTCGGATCCAGAGCAGACAAGAAGCGCGATCGACGAGATCATAGCGAGACATCGCGAAGCGCTCCAAAGCGAGAGCGCCTCTAGCGCCGCTACGACAACGCCGCCGATCGCGCCGCAACCGCCGCAAACGACCCCTCCCGCGACGCAAGCGACCGTTACGCCTCCCGCAACGCCGACGCAACCGCCTAAAACGACGACTCCGAGCGTAACGCCGCCGATCACGCCGCAACCGCCTAAAACGACCGCAACGACGCAACCGCCAAAAGCGCAAAGCGGATTGTTTTACGTTCAGATCGAATCGCTTGCCAAAGCGCCAGCTCCGGCGTATCTACGGGTGTTACGCGAACGGGGCTTAAGTATTGCGGTTAGGGAAAAATCGGTTAATGGCAAAGAGATGCACAGAATCTACGTCGGACCATATCAAAGCCGCGAGCAAGCTTTAGCGACTTTGCCCGCGATCAGACGCGATTACAGTCCGGACGCCTTTATCGTTCAGGAGTAGTCAAAAATGAAAGCCAAGCGGCGTTTAATAGCCGCGTCGAGCCTAATAGTTGCGGTAGCGGCGGCGTTTTCGCTTTGGTTTCTGTTTTCAGATAGTTCGCAGGGCGATTGTTCCACATTTTTCTCATGGTATGAAGTCAAAGTTGGTTATATTAACGATAAGGGCGATTATGTAATCCTTCCGAAGTTCGAGAGCGCTTACGGTTTTGCCCCTAACGGTCTAGCGGCGGTTCTAATAAACGGTAAATGGGGTTATATTAACGATAAGGGCGATTATGTAATCCCTCCGAAGTTCGGGCTTGCCAACACGTTTGCCTCTAACGGTCTAGCGGCGGTTACAAAAAATTGCGAGAAATGGGGTTATATTAACGATAAGGGCGATTATGTAATCCTTCCGAAGTTCGAGCGTCTCACTAGTTTTGCCACTTACGATTTAGCTATGGTTAAAGTAAACGGCAAATGGGGTTATATTAACGATAAGAGCGATTATGTAATCCCTCCGAAGTTTGACGCCGTCTCCGAGTTTGGCGCCAACGGATTAGCCTTAGCTGGAATCAAAAAATAGCCGTAAATATAAGCTCCTCGTAAAGCTAGCGCGGGCGATCTCGTGCTATCCATTTCGCTTTGCAGGGTTTATAAAACGCCCAAAACTCTAGCTACGTAAATTCAAACTCGCTGTCGGGAGAACTCGGATATAGTATCCTTTTATGTAGATCGCCTTAAACTCTGCGAAATCAGCGCCAAAAGGCTCTATCAAAAGGAATAAATGTTGCTTGATTACGGAAGTTTTACGCGAAAAAGGATTTGTTATGTCGTTTCTAAACTCGTTTGATATTAGCGGTTACGGGCTTTCGGCGCAACGCTTTCGTTTGAATCTTATCAGCGCGAATATCGCCAACGCGAACACGACGCGAACGGACGAAGGCGGTCCGTATCGCCGCCAAACCGTCGTTTTCAAAGCGATCGATTTCGACAAGCGGCTTAACGCGCAACTCGCCAAAAATACGCGATCGTTAGGCTACGAAGATCCGCTTGACGAGGAGCTTGGTTACGAGCGCAAGCTAAATCCCGCCGTTATGGGCGTGATCGTCGATAAGGTCGCGCGCGACGATACTACGCCAAAAATGCGCTATGATCCTACTCACCCAGACGCGAATAAAGATGGTTATGTCGCCTATCCAAACGTTAATCCCGTTGTGGAAATGTCCGATATGATCGAGGCGAGCAGGGCTTATCAGGCAAACGTCGCGGCGTTTCAGAGCGCAAAGACGATCGCAAATAGCGCGATCGAAATGATGAGAGCCTAAAACTACAAGGTTAGGGATAGAAAATGGCGGATCTATTAAATAAAGTCGGCGAGATACTCCCAAAAGAGTTAGGAAAATCGCCGCAAAAAATTGGCGAGGCGGAAGGCGGCATAAGTTTTGCCGATCTGCTAAAAAGCTCGTTCGAGGAGACAAACGTTATGCAAGAGGAGGGCGAAAAAGCCGCTACCGATATCGCTACGGGAACGGTCAAAGACCTTCATCAAGCCGCGATTGCGCTTGGCAAAGCCGAAAGCAGTATGAAATTGGCGCTAGAAATACGCAATAAGGCGATCAGCGCGTATAGAGAGATTATCCGCACGCAAATGTAATCGTGGAAAAAACCGGCAAAATCCTCGCGATCTTTTTATTTATTTTTTTCTTTTTCGCGCTTTTTATTATCAGCGCGTTTAACGCCTTAAAGCAGGATAATCTTGAGCGCAGTTACTTCAAAACCGAGCCGATCCCATCGTATCGCGGCGCGATCGTAACCTCCGATTGGCGCACTTTGGCGCAAAGCGATCGGCGTTTTAACGTCGCTTTTGACGGAAACGACGCGGAAAACAAGCCGCTAATAGCCAAAATGGTCGCGTTTTTTACGGGCAAAAGCGAAACGGAGATTGCGGAGCTTTTAAACCGCAAAACGCGGGTTTTTCTAGCTAAAGATCTAAACGCACTCGAGGCGAAAAATATGCGCTACCTTTCAGCCGAGCTTGATCGTAAAGGCGCGTTTAAGACGATTACGAGAAGCCCGTTTGCCTTGCGCCGCGCTTTGGAGATCGTTCCAGCGGAGCCGCCGCAGACGCGGCTTTACGAATACGGATCGCTTGCGCAACCGATCGTAGGCTACGTGCAAAAATCCGGCGGCGCGGGCGCTATGGGTTTGGAGCGCTTTTATGAAAATCGATTAAAACCCGCTTCCGAAGGCGCGTTTCGCGCATACCGCGACGCGGGCGGCAATATGATCTACAACGGTAAAACGCAATTTACACCCTCCAAAAACGGCTACGGCTTGCAACTTTCGATCGACGCTTTTTTTCAGTTGGATTTAGAGCGTATTTTGGACAAAGCGCAAGCGGAATACGAAGCGGCGGAAATTATATGCGCCGTTATGGAAAGCGGCACGGGACGACTGATCGCCGTCGCCACAAGCGCCCGCTACGACGCGGGAAATATCACGACCGACGCTCTTAACAACGCCAGAATCAACGCCGTTCAATATCCTTTCGAACCGGGGAGCGTGATGAAACCCTTTATCGTCGCGCTTTTATTGGAGGAGGGATTGGCGGGGCAGTTCGATCTTGTGCGCGGCTACAACGGCAGATTTATGGTCGATAAACATATCATCACCGACACAAGCCCGCGAGAGTGGTTTAGCGTGGAGGACGTGGTCGTCTATTCGAGTAATATCGGGATCGCGCAGTTAGCGATGCGCCTTAGCGAATACAAGCTATTCGACGGTTTAACCGCGTTTGGATTCGCTACGCCTACGGGGATCGACCTGCCTTACGAAGCGTTAGGCTCTTTAGCGGGGCTTCAACGTTACCGTTCCGATATTTACCGCGCCACGACGGGCTACGGTTACGGGTTGCGCGTAACGTTTATGCAGCTTCTTAAAGCCTATAACGTCTTTAACAACAACGGCGTGGCGGTCGTTCCGCGCCTTGCCGATCATTTTTTAATCGGCAAAGACGCGTCGCCTATCGAAAGAGATGCGGGCGTTCGCGTGATTAGCGAAGCGACCTCTATGAAACTCCAGCAGATACTTCGTAAAACCGCGCTAAGAGGATCGGCTAGAACGGCGGCGATCGACGGGATTTTTATTGCGGGAAAAACGGGAACGGCGCGAATAGCGAGCGAAGGCGGCTACAAAGACGACTATCACAACAGCTTTTTTGGCTTCGCCAACGACGATCGCAAGCGTTATACGATCGGCGTTTTGGTGATCGACCCTAAAAAAAACCGCAACGCAAGCCAAAGCGCCGCGCCTATTTTCGCGGATACGGCGCGTCTTTTGATTCGTCATAACAGACTAACGATAAAATAACGTTATGGCAAGGCATTTAACGACGACCGCGGATTTGACGAACGGCGAGATTGAAGCGATCTTTGAAGAGGCGAACGGCTATCTAAACGGCGAGACCAATCAAAAATTGCGCGGCAGACTGGTCATCAACATCTTTTTTGAAAACTCTACGCGCACGCGAAGCAGTTTCGAGGTGGCTTCGCGCAGGTTGGGCGCGGAGGTCGTCAGTCTCGACGTGGCGAGCAGTAGCGAGTCCAAAGGCGAAACTATGCACGACACGGCGGCTAATCTCGACGCGATGGGCGCAAGCGCGATCGTGGTGCGGCATAAAAACGCGGGCGCGCCGAAAATCCTTTCAAAATACGTCAAAGCCAGCGTGATCAACGGAGGCGACGGAGCGCACGCGCACCCTACGCAGGCGCTTTTAGATCTTTTTACTCTGCGGCAGGCTTTAGGAGACGTGCGCGGCAAAAAGATAGCGATTGTCGGAGATATTAGAAACTCCCGCGTGGCAAACAGCAATATAAAACTTCTGACGCGCTTTGGAATGGAGGTTATATTGGTCGCGCCGCCGCATTTCTTGCCCAAACGCTCTAACGTCCGAGCGACGTGGAATATACGCGAAGTTATAGACGAATTAAGCGCGATTATGTCGTTAAGAACTCAAACCGAGCGACACGAACGACCGATATACGCCAGTCTTAGCGATTACGCGGTTAATTTTAAGATCACAAAAGAGCTGTTAGGTGATCGACAAATATACGTTATGCACCCTGGACCCGTTCATAGAAATATCGATCTTGACGATAGCGTTTTAAGCGATCCGCGATCGCTTGTTTTGCGGCAGGTACATAACGGCGTCGCCGCGCGAATGGCTATATTAAGCAAGTTTGTTTTGGAGTATTAGATGATTGACAAGATATTTAAGGACGAAGAGTTTAGCTCTATGATCGCCGATCACGGCGCGGATATATTGGACTTTCTGATCGAAAGCGGCGAATCGTTCGGCGTTTTATGCAATATAAACGAGGTTGTTTTCGATCCGCCTCTTCCAGATAATTTAGCGCAGGCGTTTAAGCCTTTAACGATATTTGTTTTGACCGATTACACGCTAAATAGCGCCGAGCTTGACGAAGAGGCTTTATGGTTAAGTTTTGAGGCTGGTTTTGGCGCGGAAAACTTCCCTTCCGTAGTCAATATTCCCACCAGCGCGATTATTCAAATCTTACTGGAAGATACGGTTATTTTCTTAAACCTCTCCGCTCTGCCGC
>JAISRI010000011.1 GCA_031273735.1 Helicobacteraceae bacterium | reverse complement strand
TTTGGCGATCGGGAAGCGAAAACTCCCTATCCAAAATATCGACTACCGCGGCGTTTGCCGCTTGATTTTGTTTGGCGAGCGCCAAAAGAATCGTTTTTGCGAACATATTTGCTCCTTGTCGTTTTTTTTGTATTATACGATTTTACTTGTAACGGCGGTTTCGCAAGGAATAAATCGCGTATTTAACGCCGATCGTTTTCTACGTTTTCAAGCATAGGCACAAACGAACATTCGCCCAAAGTCTCTTTATAAAAACCGCTTTTGCGTTTTGTTAAACGAGTTATTTCCCCGTCGATCGGCGCGACTAAAACGCCGTTAATCGCAAGCTGATCTAATAGCGCGGGCGAAACCGCCTTTGTTTCGCAACTAAGCAGTATCCGATCGAACGGCGCGTAGCTCTTCCAGCCGTTATGTCCGTCGCCAAAACGAACGTTGATATTTAGATAATTTAGCGTCCTAAATCGCGCTTTTGCCTCGATCGCCAGCCGTTCGACCCGTTCAATCGTAAAGACGCGCCGCGCAATTCGGCTTAAAATAGCCGCCTGATAGCCGCTACCGCAACCTATCTCTAAGACGCTATCGGCGTTTTCGGCTTGGAGCGAGGAGGTCATTTTGGCGACGGTAATCGGCGACGAGAGCCATTGATTTGCGCCCATAGGCAGAGCGTCCAGCGAATAGGTCATACGCTCGAAACCGGGCGGAATAAAAAGCGATCTATCGACTTCGGCAAAAGCGTTTAGCGTATTTTGAGATAGCGTCAGCTTTTCGGCGATCGCTTGAGCGAAAACCGCGCGCGCCCGATCCAGCGGCATAAAAACTCCGTTTGTTGGCATTTTAAGGCGCTAGTTTATCAGGCGATCGCAAAGCCGTCCAAATAAGAGGGCGCTTTAATCCGTTTAATATGAAAAACTTATTACAATGCTCGCGTTTAGTTTATCTACAAGTAGGGAGCGTTAAAATGGTCGTAGCAACCGTCGTTATTCTCGCGGGTATCGCGCTGATCGTAATCTTTTTTGTTTCGGCGTATAACGCTCTTGTATCGTTGAAAAACGGCTACAAAAACGCCTTCGCGCAGATCGAAACGCAGCTAAAACGCCGTTACGATCTGATCCCAAATCTGGTGGAAACCGCCAAAGGCTACCTAAAACACGAGCGCGAAACGCTAGAAAACGTGGTCGCGGCGCGAAACTCGGCGTTAAACGCCCTTTTAGAAGCCTCAAAAGCGGACAACAGCGCAAAGTCGATCGCCGCGCTGGGAAACGCGGAGGGCGCGTTGCAAAGCGCCTTGTCGAAGTTAAACGTCGTCGTTGAGGCGTATCCAGATTTGAAAGCAAGCGCCAATATGAACTCGCTTCACGAGGAGCTTATTTCTACCGAAAATCGCGTGAGTTTTGCGCGGCAGGGCTACAACGACGCGGCGACGGCTTTTAACTCCTACCGCCAATCCTTTCCGCAAAATCTGTTCGCCTCGCTATTTGGCTTTTCAACCGATGCGGGATTATTGGAGTTTGCCGACAGCGCCGTCTTCCAAGAGCCGCCAAAGATCAGTTTTTGAGAGGCGAATAGGATCGGCGGATGCGTTTTACCGAAAGCCAAAGAGTAGCCAAGCGCAATTCGTTGATATTAACGGCGATTTTTACGCTTGGCGTTATTTGCGTCGTCTTTTTTGTATGGTATGTAAGCATAGAAATATGGCGGCTTGCCGAATCCGAACGCCTTATATTTGATCCGATCAAACTATTTACGCGAACGCCCGTTCATATTACTTTTCTCGTCGTCTTTGCTACGCTCGGAGCAATCGTTTTAGCGGTCGACTATACAAATTCCAAGTATAAGGGCGACGGAAGCGCCGTAGCCGAAGCGTGAGAAGGAAGAGCCATTACGCGATCCGGCGCAAGCGCGGAAGAAAAACGGCTACTTAACGTCGTAGAGGAGATCGCTCTTGCCAGCGGCGTCGCAAATCCAAACCTCTATATTTTGGAGCAAGAAAGCGGAATTAACGCTTTCGCGGCGGGAGATAGCAAAGAAAGAGCGACAATCGCCGTTACAAGAGGCGCGCTAACCTATCTTACCCGCGATGAGTTGCAAGGAGTGATCGCCCACGAGTTTAGCCATATTCTAAACGAGGATATGAAACTTAATATGCGGGCGATCGGACTGATCGCGGGAATCGCTACGCTTGCCGAAATTGGCAGAGTCTTTATGAGCGTCTCTATGCGATCCAACTCGGGACGTTCGGATAAAGACGGAAGCGCCGGCGGCGCTCTTACTTTGTGCGGCGTGGCGCTTTTTCTGATCGGTTCAGTAGGCGCGTTTTTCGCTTCGATTATAAAATCCTCGCTAAACCGCCAACGCGAATATCTTGCCGACGCTTCGGCGGTTCAATTTACAAGATTAACCGACGGCATAGCGGGAGCGTTAAAGAAAATAGGCGGCTTAAACTCCGCTATCGATACGCAAAACGCCTCTATGTTTAGCCATTTCTATTTCGCAAACTGCGTAAGCGGCTGGTTTAATACCCACCCTCCGCTAAAAGAACGCATTAAACGAATCGATCCTAATTGGGACGGAAAGTTTATTAGACCGAAAGCGTTGATCGAAAAGAGCGCCCCGCAAGAAAAACCAAAAGAAGCCAAC
>JAISRI010000219.1 GCA_031273735.1 Helicobacteraceae bacterium | reverse complement strand
GCGGAAGCCAATGCAAACGTCAATCCCGACCGCGAACATCAGAAAAAAGAGGAGGACGAGAAGGAGCGCGCCCGCAAAAAACGCGCCGCGCTTCCTCAAAAAGAGGCGCAAGAATCAACCAGATTGTTAGATATAAGAGTATAACCGCCGCCGCTTTCCGTCATTTCCGACGAAGCGCCCGCCCCGACGAGGGGCGCAAGCGCGGAGGAAGGCGGGAATCCAAACCAAGACCAGCGCATTTGTAAAACCTACGCATTATCGGTAAAACCGCCATATTCAGTCATTCCCGCGCAGGCGGGAATCCAAACCAAAAACCAAACGAAGCGCTAAAACTTACATATTTACCCACAAAATCAACAACCGCCGTCATTCCCGCGTAGGCGGGAATCCAAATTAAAAACCTACGGATAGAGCCGATCGCCTTTAGTTGTTTGTAAGTCTGAATACGCACGCTTCGCGCTATTTGGATTCCCGCCTTCCTCGCTCCAAAACTTCAAAAGCAAGTTTTGAAGACCTCGTTCGCGGGAATGACGAGAAAGGGAACGGGAACGACCATAAATGTAGGATTTGTTTTGTTTAAGATGGTTTTCCGAATGCCTCGATCTTTTCGTCTGTTTAACAGAACCGCCATGTACCGTCATTCCCGCGAAAGCGGGAATCCAAATCAGAAACCTAACGCATTTGTAAAACCTATGCGTTTATTCAGTAAAACCGTCGTATTCAGTCATTCCCGCGAAAGCGGGAATCCAAATCAGAAACCTAACGCATTTGTAAAACCGATGCGTTTATTCAGTAAAACCGTCGCATTCAGTCATTCCAGCGAAAGCGGGAAGCCAAAGCCAAAACAAAAATTATCAAGTCGGAAATTATCCGCGCCTTAAACGTATATTTTCAACAATTCGTTGGATTCCAATTTATGCGGGAATTGATTAAACGCTATACGACGCAACGACAGAAAAGCGGCGTAAAAATAATGCGCCGCTTTGAAAAGCTTACTACTTAACGGGCTTTTTAGCGGGATTTTTCGCTTTGATTTTAACGATTACGCCGATCTGCCTTTCGGGGTTTTCGCTCTCTACTACGCTATTGATCCTCGCGATAAAAATATCGCTATGTCCTAGTAGCAAGAACTTATAAATCTCTTTGTTTTGATCTCGCGGAATATATCCGAGCTTATGATCTTGAAAATAGATCGCCGTCGCATACGGATCAAACTGGTTTTCAGGTTCGGCGACTAGCTTCAAAACTGTCCCGATCTTTAACTTGTAAAAGACCTCCGAACCGTCGTAGTAGGTAAAACCCGCGATATGAAAGTGCGAAAAGTGTCTGTCGTCCATTGTTTTTACCCTATTTCTTTGGAATATGCGCGGATTATATCGAAAAATCGAGCGGTTGATCGTTATTGGGCTGCTCTTTTTGCTCCGCTTGCGGCTTATTTTCTTTTTTTATCGCGTTTGCGCCGACGTTACGCGAGTAGTTACTCGAAAATCGCGAGGCGATCGCCGCATCTTCGCTAAGCGCCTTTTTAACTTTTGTCATAATAAAACCTCCGAAACAACCGAGCGAGAACAAGAATATCAACCAACTGCCAAGAAACAACGCCGCTATAAGCGCGGCAAACCCCCCGATAAACCAAACCATATTCGCCTCCTTGCTTACCAATCGGATAATTTTGGCAGAATTAACCTAAATTGCGGCGAAAATAGCCGTTTTGAGCAAAAGCTAATAGGTTTTATTCCCGTTTTTTAGATATAATTCTGCGCTTATCGGCGCTCAAATCAAAAACTAGAAAGCAATCGGTGATCAAACTCTTAGAAAAAGCGTTAAATCGTTTAGCTACGATCGTTGTGGCGCGTCCGATCTTGGCGATTATACTTTCGCTTTTATTCTGCCTGTTTTTTGCGTGGCATATTAAAGATTTACGGTTTGATACAACAACGGAAGGCTTGCTTCTTTCCGACGATCCTTGGATTGTTATTTATAACGATTTTTTAGATCGCTACGGACGCGACGAGATGATTATCGTCTCCCTTCAAGCGGACGATATTTTTACGTCCGAAGTTATCGCAAAGATCAAACATATAGAAAACCGAATTGAAAACGAAGTTCCCTATTTATCCCGTATAGATAGTATCGTTACGGCGCGGGATACGAGGGGCGAAGACGGCGCGCTTATAGTAGGCAAACTTTTTGATAGCGATCCGCGAAGCGCCGAAGATTATCAAGCGCTTAAAACTAGAGCGTTAAGAAATCCGTTTTACGTTAATCGGTTAATCAGCGACGACGCAAAAATAGCCGCTATCGTTATCCGCACAAAAAGCCGCGTCGCCGCGCAAGAAAC
This sequence comes from Helicobacteraceae bacterium, assembly GCA_031273735.1. Taxonomy (GTDB): domain Bacteria; phylum Campylobacterota; class Campylobacteria; order Campylobacterales; family SZUA-545; genus JAIRNH01. Next base: position 1,964 of record JAISRI010000219.1, on the reverse strand, counting down.
AAACGAAAATCAAAACGGGCTTGGCGATATAGACTATTTTAGCGATTTTACTCAAACCGAAGCAAAATTAGAGCCTCTTAGCGATGAACAAAATAGCGAAATCGTTAAAACGCTTCGCAAAATTATTGATAGCGAACAGAGCGTAGATATGCCGCTAAAGCTGCTCGGATCGCCCGTTGTAACCGACGATCTAAAACGATTTCTAATGAGCGACGCTAAACTTTTTGTGGTCTTGCTTATCGCGGTAATAGTTATTTTATTATATCTGTTTTTTAGGCGGCTTAGCGGCGTGATATATCCTCTTTTGATCGCGCTTTTAAGCCTAGTTTCTATGCTTGGTCTGATGTCTTGGGCGCAGTCGGCGTTTAAACTTCCCACGCAGGTTGTTCCCGCGTTTTTACTTGCCGTAGGCGTAGGAGCGGCCGTGCATTTGATAACGATCTTTTACCGCTCTTACGATCAAAAAGGCGATCGCGGGCAAGCGGTTATCGACGCTTGTTCGCATAGCTCGCTTGCGATCGTTATGACGGCGCTAACCACTATGGCTGGTATTGGGTCGTTTGTTACGGCTGTAATCGAGCCTTTTGAAGCGCTAGGGATTTACGTCCCTTTTGGCGTGTTTATTACGCTTGTTTTAACGCTAACGCTTCTACCGGCTCTACTCGTAATTACGCCTATTAAAAAACGGCGATCAAAGAGAAGCGCTAAACTCGATCGCCTTTTAATTTGGACGGCGAATCTTAGCGTTAAATATCCCAAAAGGATCGTCGCTTGTTTTGCGCTTGCTTTACTTATAGCCATAGCGCTTTTGCCTCAGGTTCGTCTTAGCCATTATATGCTTGGCTGGTTTCCAAAAAATAGCGATACGAGAATCGCGACCGATTTTCTCGACCAAAAGATGCGCGGCACGGTTACGATAGAAGCCCTGATCGATTTTGGCGAAGAAAACGCGCTCTACGATCCGTTAATAATGAACGCGCTTGACAACGCTATAAACGAGGCGAAAAATATCGATTCAATCGGCGACGTTTTAGGTATTCCAATTATTATAAAAGAGATCAATCGCGCCTTAAATGATAACGATGAAAGCTTTTATACGATCCCAGTCAGTCGCGGCGCGATCGCCGAAGAGCTTTTGCTCTTTAGCGCAGAAGGAAGCGACGATCTGGGCGATCTGACAAACGCCGATTACAGCGAAACTCGCATAACGCATAAAACCATGTTTATGGACGCGATAGAAGGGCGCGAGACTATCGATAAATTAGCCGCGCTTTATAAAGGCGTTTTCCCAAACGCGAAGATCGAAATTACGGGTCTGCTATCTCTAGTTTGTCGCACTTTTTCCGCCGCGTCAATATCGACTGCGATCAGCTATCTCGTAGCCATTTTTACGATTGGCGTTATGATGATTGTAGCGTTTGAAAGTTTTAAATTGGGGCTGTTTTCTATGATTCCAAATCTAACGCCTATTATTATAGGAATGGCGTATACGGTTACGATTGGCGTTCCGTTCGATATGTTCGTTATGCTTACCGGTTCTATCGTTCTTGGTTTGGTGGTAGATGATACGATCCATTTCATTCACAATTTTAAGCGTTATTATTTAGAGGATAAAAACGCGCAAAAAGCGATAGAAAAAACGCTTCTTAGCGCGGGACGTGCTATGAGCATTACAAGCGCGGTTTTGGCGATTGGCTTTAGCGTCTATCTGTTTGCCTTTATGCAAAATATCGTTAATTTTGGGTTGATTGCGGGCGTTTGTATTATTCTAGCGCTACTTGCCGATTTTTTATTTACGCCCGCTCTATTAATTTTATGGTTAAGAAAAAACCCTAAAGCGCTTTCTTAACTCGATCGACCGACGCTAAAAGGATTGTTTAGCGAAAATAAAATATCGCGCTTTGTCAAAATCTTTTGCGTTGCGGCTATATAGCTCCGATCGAACGCCTACGCTTGTTTTACTT
>JAISRI010000187.1 GCA_031273735.1 Helicobacteraceae bacterium | reverse complement strand
GCCGCCGCCACAGCCGATCAATGCGAGGGTTAAACTCGCTATCAAAACTAGAAACTTTAAGCCTTTCATCTGAAATCCTTTGAAATAGTTATGCGCTTGCGCGAATTATTAACCTGCCGTTTGCCGTGTTTATCGAAATGATTTAACCATGCGCGCTCCTTTTTTGAGGTAGGAGGATTGCATTTGCAGAACAATAAAGAGATGATCTGTCGTGAATTTCTTGTAATGTTTGGGTGGAAAATATGAATGCGGAATGAGAGTTTTTAGCCCATATTTTTAGGCTGTTTAAGGTATAATTTAGTTTTGTTTTATTTAACTTCTGTCTGTCTGTCTGTCTGTCTGTCTGTCTGTCTGTCTGATCGGATCATTTTCTGCCCTTTCAAAAATTACTGCTGAATCTTAACTCGCGTTCCCTTAAAACTCCGATCGCCGCTTGCAAAAGTCGCTCTAGGATAGTCAGGCGCAAACGCCTTGACGCTAACCGCGACTACGCAAGCGGCTATATAGCCGCTCTTATAATTTGGAAACGCGATACTACCGCTTTGAATGTTATGAAAAGTATAGCCCAACAAGGCGGGAGCGGATAAAATAGCCGTTTCAAACGATTTGTCTTATTTACGGAAAACGGCGAAAGGAGAGATCAAATGACTTTGGAAACGATAGAAAAATTAGCGCTTAAACAAAAATGGGCGACAAAAGATTATAAACCAACTTGGGATTCAACGCTTTATCGCATAGGCGGCAAGATATTTATTCTTGTTATGCACGACGAGAAAAACCCAATGATGAACTTCAAAAACGATCCGTTCGTCAATATTCATTTACGAGAAAAATATCCAGATATTACGGCGGCTTATCATATGAATAAAAAACATTGGAATACGCTTTTCTATAAAGATTCAGAAATCAACGTTAGTTTTTTAGAGCAAATAATACGCGAATCCTATGAAATAGTATTAAATTCTCTTTCCAAAAACAAACGCCGCCTTTTAGAAACTTCGTAAATAAGCCGCTATTTATCTCGGATTTTATTCGCTATCATAAACGTAAGCGCCAAAAGTCGAAACGCTTGACTTGGCTTTTAATATCGCTCTAAAGTCCTTAAAGCGCGGGATTGGTTTGTTCTCTTCAAAGATATAGATCGCGTCGTAATCGATCGGATCGTCCGGCGAATTTATTTCAATATTGGTCGTTTTTGGCATATCCGACAAAAGATATGTTTTGCTATCGGCATATTCGATCATATCTATAAGATTTTCCGCTTGCCAGCTAAGCCGCTTTTCGTTAGCGACAAAAATAATTCGTTGATCTAATCTTGAATATGCGCTTAACGAAACGGCAAAATTAAGCTCGTTTCTGCGATAAGAAATCGCGCTATCTAAGCTAAACGTTCTGCAAGACAAAAGTAGCGTAACCATTAGCGTCCAAAAGAGAATATAACGTTTATTAAAATAGAGATGTTTAGACCAGTAAGCAAGCGGCGGAGCAAACATAAACGCCGCGGGCATATAGTAATAATAGGAACGAGGTATATTAACAAAACCCAAAATAAAATATGCGCATACAAAGGCGCACGCGGCAAATAAGATCGCGTCGTAGAATAGGTGTTCGCGATCTTTTCTTATAATCAAAAACCATGCGCGAAGCGCCGAAAAAATCAATAGCATAACGATAATCTGCGTTTTTGCTAAAAAGCTCGCGTATTGCGAAGCGCTAAAAGGATCGCTTCCATAAAACGAGCCCGTTATTTTTATAGTAGTAAAATAATAGATTGCCAGAAAAACGCCGCCGTTAATAAGCAAGGCGATATTAAACGAAACGCCGTTTTTTGTTTTGCGCATAAAGAGAAGCGAAAATATAGAAATAACAACAAAAACTCCAAACATAGGCTCTTTTTGATAGGTCGCGTACAACGCCGCAAAAAAAGCCGTCAAAAACCATAAAGGCTTATCGCTATCGATAGCTTTTTTATATGCGATCATAAATATAATTATGGTTACGGCAAGCAAACGCTCGGGGTAGATAATCTCCATAAACGCTTTGATCGTCCTATTAAGCGATAATAAGATCATTATTAACAAAAACAGGTTGATATATCGGCTGGCGATTTTATCTTTGTCGCTTTGGCTTAACAGATATATTACGCCGCATATCGCTATAATAAACGAAACAAGATTGATAAAGTAAAACCCTTGAGGGCTAAATCCGTAAGGCAAAAACCATAACAGATTATAATCGGTGTTTGCTAGCGGAAAAAATCTGCCGTCGCTTCTTGGCGCGTGATACAGAAAGAATTGATCTAAACTTATTAGCCGGTGAAACCGCCCTTCTTGATTAAGGGTAAAACCTGTTGAAATTATAATATAGTAACCTACGATAAGGACAAATATCATAACGATAGATCGATATATGATTAGAGCGTTTTTCTCGTCGTTAAAAAAGTCGTAGATTTTTTGATACGCGGCATATTTCCTAAACCTAATGATAGAAAAATATATTAACGCGCATAGCGATACCATAAATACTATAAGCGCGATCGCGGCGACGGCGCAGCCGATCGGGTTTGCCTTATGAATTTTGAGTTTGTTAAAAGAGACGACGTCTAAATCGCTATTTTTGTTTTGCGAAAACTCTATCGCGATCCTTTTTGCATTTTTAGGAATATCAAATTTTATCGATGTCGTATCGCTAAGCCCATCTTCTATGTATGAATAGCCCTTTTCGATATATGGATTTAGCGATAGTTGCGCGATTTGCGCCTCGTCGGCATAAATAGCGACGCTAATTCCGTCTGGAGTTTTGTCGTTCGTTTTGTATTTGTAAAGCTCAAATTCAAAAACGCCGTTTTTTGTAAAAGAATAGAGAAGATTGGCGTTGATAATTATTCGATTTCTATCGTTTTCAACGTTAGTTATGGGAAGCTCTTTTATTTCAAAAAAGTAGCTCTTTTCGCCGTTATGCTCGTAATATTGCGCTTTTAAGGCGTCGATGGCAAAAAACAAAAATACCGCCGCGCTAATAAACGCGATTATGCCCGCGAAAATTGGGCTACGAATTAGAGAAGTTGGTTGCATTTTTGCTCCTTTGACTTAAATACAAAAAACCGCTGTCCAAAATAATTTAACGCGGTAAAAAAACACATTCCTATAAACAGCGCTATATTGTCTCTGATCGTTTGTTCAAAATCGTATAGTAGATAATAAATTAACGGTTTAGCGATCGAATAGGCAATGAAATAACAGATTGCGATATTAAGCGCGAAAGGTATTATCTGCCGCGCCGAACCCTCTTTGTTTTGAAAAGTCCAACGTTTATTTAGATAGAAACTAAGCGCGCTCGCGAATAGATAATTAGCCGCCGACGAGAGCCAATAGCCGCAACCTGCTAAGTTATATAAACCAAACATAATAAGCGAACCTACAAATACGTTTGCGAGACCTACAATCATAAACTTAGCAAGCGAGCGATCAAAAAATATTGATTTAGATTTATCGTTCATCACGATCGCTTAAATAGGCATAGTTTGTTATCGCGGTTTTATCGCGTAAAACGATACGCGATTCTTCCGATTCTGGTTCGGGGTGAATAATAATCTCGATAATTCCTTCTTTTGCGGCTTTAATTCCATATCCGATCGTTTCGCCGTTCATCATTCCCGTATAGCCTACGCCAATAATATTGTTATTAGTTTTAAGCGGCGCAATTATATTCTTAGCGTTAATTCTGGTGAATAAATTAAGCAGAATAACTTTAATCAGATTGATCGGATATTTAATTGTAAATAGTTTATTTACGCGTGGCGTTAAATATGGTTTTTCATATTGCGTTCTGATAAAGGGAATGCGATATTCGTTCGCTAATTTTACCGCGATCTTGAAGATTGGCGTTATGGCGTGCGTATGCACGTGCGAATCGATATGATCGAAGGATATATAACGCGTTCCTAGCTCTATTTGAGCGCGAAATTCGTTTTCTACCGCTTCCAAAAACGCTTTATTTCTCGATTTTAACATAATCGCTAAAAAACCGTTGTTAAAAACGCCGTT
>JAISRI010000157.1 GCA_031273735.1 Helicobacteraceae bacterium | reverse complement strand
TAGGATAAAATTGCGGTTTTAAGGCGGTTTTATGCGTTTAATTTATATTTTTTTGACGATTTTAACGACGCTATTTAGCCAAAGCGTTTTGCGGTTGTCGCTTTCAGGTTTTCCCGCTAGGTTAAACCCGCTTCTTGCCACAGATTCCGTAAGCGGCGAATTAAGCGGACGGCTTTTTGACGGACTGTTAAAATACGACAAAAACGCGAATATCGTCGGCGATATTGCCGAAAGTTGGCGTTTTATCGACGAAAGAACAATCGTTTTTAATTTGCGCCGCGATCGCTTTTGGCACGACGGCAAACCCGTAAGCGCCTCCGACGCGGTTTTTACCTACGAAACGGCGGTAAGCGATCGTCTCGCCACGCCCTACGCTTCAAATTACAGAATGATCGAAAGCGTCGAGGCGATCGACGATTTTACTTTTATCGTTCGTTACAAAGCGCCCTATTTCAAAACGTTGGAAACGTGGCTATCGCCGCTGATCCCAAAACACGTCCTAGAAAACGATCCCGATCTGATGACAAGCTCTTTCAACTCGCGTCCGATCGGCAATAGTTACTACCGATTGGACGAGCTTGTTATCTCGCGCAACGTGGAGCTAAACGCTTTCGCGGGCTACAAACCGCGTCCGCCGCTTATCGACAAGATTATTTTCGAGTATGTGCAAGAACCTAGCGTCGAGTTTTTGAAGCTAAAATCGCGATCGCTTCATATAGGCGCTTTAGACGCAATGCAGCTTTATCGGCAGATAGACGAGGATTTCAAAAAAGATTATCGGATTGTCGAAACTTCCTCGTTCGCTTACTCTTATTTGGGTTTTAATCTGCGCAACCCCAAGTTTCAAAACCCAAAGACGCGCGAGGCTCTAAGCTACGCGCTAGATCGCCAAGAGCTGATCGACATTCTTTTTTTCGGACGCGCAAAGATATGCGACGGACCTATCTTAGAAGGCGCGTTGGGCTATAACCCCGAAGTTAAATCGCCCAAGCAAGATATTGCAAAAGCGCGAAAGCTCCTAGCCGAAGCGGGCTACGACGAAACAAATCCGCTTATGATCGAGATTTCGACCAACACGGGAAACGCGACGCGAATGTACGCGGCGCAGATCATTCAAAGCCAACTCGCGAAAGCGGGCGTGATCGTCAAACTGCGCGTTATGGAGTGGCAGGCGTTTTTAAGCCGAGTCGTTCATGCGCGAAACTTTGAAATGATCCTGATGGGCTGGACGGTTCCGCTTATGCCCGATCCTTTTACTATATGGCATTCAAGCTCCGATAAAGCGGGCGGTTTTAACTTTGTCGGCTATCGTAACGAGGAGGTTGATCGCCTCGTCGAGCTTGCCGAACGCACAAGCGATCGTAACGAGGTTGCGCGGCTTTTCAGAGAGTTTAGCGCCGTTATCGCGCGGGATAATCCTTATCTTTTCCTATACGTTCCAAACTCTATCGCGGCGATCTCGCGCAAGATCGAGCCGATCGAGCCTACGATCATAGGTTTTGAACATAACCGATACGATTGGCGGATTTTGCCCTAACGCGCTAAAATTAGACGTAAAAAGGATATTTATGGCTGGGCAGGTTTTTGAGTTTAGCGATCTTAGACCGTTTATTCGGCACGAGATCGGCGAAATGCAACGGTTTCAAGAGGACAAACGGAAAATCACGATTATGTTTTTGCGCCATCAAGAGGGCGATCGTATGCTAAAGGCGCTAAAAGACTCTTTGCGAACGAGCGACGCGGTTTTTCGTAAAAGCGACGCTTTCTTTGTCGTTATGGCGGCGACCGATAAAGAGGGCGCAATGCACGTGGCGCGTATATTAGAGGAGTATTTTGAACATCCGATCGCCGACGTTAATGCGACGTGGCCTGAGGACGGCGCGACGGAAGGCGAACTTTTGGCGAGTTTATCGCAATATATCAGAAGCAAATGCGATCTTGATCTGCTGGATATTATCCGCTGAATGGGTAAAATATCGTCGGCGCTTAAAAAAATATCGCTTGCTCTTTCTTGCGCGTTCTCTTTTTCCTACGCTTCGCAGTTAAAATCGGACGAATACGTAGCCTTTGTTCCAAGCGTCGCTTACGATTTTAATAGTACGGAGATCGCCGTAGAGATAAAAGCGTTCGTTTATGAAAAAGAGGGACGACCATTTTTTAACGATATATTAGCGGCTTTTATCGGCGCGAATATAGAGGATTTAGAAGCAAAGCAAAAAGAGAGGTTTTACGAAAGAAGCGCGCTTTTCAAGATAGATTATGAAGGAGGCAAAGAGTTTGCGACGCGATTTAACAATAAAAGCGTATATAAAATGCCTACAACCAAAGACGGCAAAAGCGAAGCGATCGTTAAGATACAAAAACCAAATAAACTTTCAAAACTTATCAATTTCGAGGTCGATAAGCCAAAATATCCTAAAAACGTAGAAAAAGGTTACGCCGTCTATGCCTCAAGCGAAGGGGTCGCGGCGATCTTCGATATAGACGACACAATCAAGGATTCAAACGTTTTAGATAAAAAGGCTCTGCTTGCCAATACCTTTTTCAACGAATACAAAGCCGTCGACGGCGCAAAGGAGATATTTGAATCTATCAAAAGTTTAGACAACCCCTCTTTTCATTACGTTTCGGCAAGTCCCGCTCAGCTCTACCCCGCGCTTAAAGAGTTTTTTGATAAAGAGGGCTTTCCGATTGGCAGTTTTCACTTAAGAGACGCAACCGATTTTGGCGACTTCGTAGCCGATAAAGAGAGGTTAATGGAGCATAAAAGAAACGCTATAGAAAAACTTTTCAAAGCTTATCCAAAAAGAAGATTTATTCTAGTAGGAGACTCTGGCGAAAACGATCCTGAAGTCTACGCCGAGTTTAATAAAAAATATCCCGATCGAGTAATAAAAGTTATCATTCATAATATAACAAACGAAAACAAAGAATCCGCAAGATTCAAAGATATAACCAATTTAACGTTTTACTGATCTTTCTA
>JAISRI010000210.1 GCA_031273735.1 Helicobacteraceae bacterium | reverse complement strand
AGGTTGGAATCCTATTGGCGATGACTCTAACCCCTTCGCGGGTATTTTCAATGGCAACGGATATGCAGTCCGAAACCTATGGATCGATAGATCAACCAACTTCGTTGGTCTTTTCGGATATGCTCTAAACGCTAAAATCAGAAATCTTGGCGTAGAGATCAATAATAGCAATGGCGGGGTAAAAGGAGCAGAGTATGTCGGCGCTATTGCGGGGTATGTTGATAACTCCTTCATAACCGATAGCTACTCTACGGGAGAGGTTAGTGGGATATACTATGTCGGCGCTATTGCGGGGGATATTTCCTACTCCTCAATAACCAATAGCTACTCTAAGGGAAACATTGGCGGATACGCCTATGTCGGCGGCATTGCGGGCGCTGTTTATTACGACTCCTCCATAACCAATAGCTATTCGACGGGCAACGTTAGCGGAGACACCTATGTCGGCGGTATCGCGGGGGATATTTATCTTTCTACGATAGAAAATAACGCCGCAATCAATAAAGAGGTTAATGGATCGTCGGACGTAAATCGTATAGTCGGGTATATAAGCGGCGGTAGCGTTCAAAACAATTTCGCGCTAGATACTATGACTACAAATCTCGGCAGTTTTTCAAACGCAGGCGTTTCTAGTTATCACGGAACAAGCAAAACCAACGACAACGACGGACTTAAATCGCAATCGACTTATGATGGCGTTATTAACGGCGATGGAAACGGCGGTTTAGGTTGGAAGTTTGGAAACGACGACGAAAATCCTTGGAAAATAGACGCGATTAAACACGACGGCTACCCTTACCTCTATTGGCAGAAATAGCCAATTATCAAAAGCGCTAAAAACGCTTAATCGCGGTTACTTCTATTTTATCGATAGGAGTAACCCCGCAATTCTCGTCGTTTCCGCGTCCTTTCTTGTCATTCCCGCGTAGGCGGGAATCCAAACTAAAAACCTACGAACTACGATCGCTTTTGATCGTCTGTAGGTTTTTAATACGCACGACGCAAAAGCCGCCGTATTTGGATTCCCGCCTTCCTCCGCGATTTACGCGCGGATACGCGCTATCGCTTCGTCGCGGGAATGACGGCATTTTTAGGGCTTGCTGAAAATGCGTAAGCGCTCGGTATTCCATTTAGTCCTTTTGGATTCCCGCCTTCCTCCGCGATGGACGGCTGGAGACAGCCTATCGCTTCGTCGCGGGAATGACGAGAAAGGGACGGAAATCCAAATCAGAAACCCAATGTATTCAGAAATCTCGCGCATTTATAAGTAAAACCGACATACTCAGTCATTCCCGCGTAGGCGGGAATCCAAATACGCGAAGCGTGCGTATTCAGACTTACAAACAATCAAAGGCGATCGCAATTCGTAGGTTTTGTCGCGTTAAAGACGAGTTTAGAAATGCGTTGGTTTTGGTTTGGATTCCCGCCTTCCTTCGCGCCTTACGCCGTTGCGCTCCGCTTCTCGGCGGGCGCTTCGCGGGAATGACGAGAATACGATCGTATGTTTTCGACATTCCGTTCAACCATTTTGGATTCCCGCCTACGCGGGAATGACAAAAGGGGACGCGGGAATGACGAGAGCAGACGCGCTACGCTAAAGCGCGGGAATGACGGCGTTTGTGGGGTTTGCTGAAAATGCGCAAGTTTTCGGAACGCGACGATCCAAACAAAAAGCCGACGCATTCAGAAAACTACCATTCGATACGGCAAACCTACAAATGCAGTCATTCCCGCGTAGCGCTCGCTCCGAAGCGAAGCGGAGGAACGTCAAGCGCGGAGAAAGGCGGGAATCCAAATACGGGCGTAGCGCCCGCTCCGAAGTGAAATGGAGGAGCGCAAGGCGCGGAGGAAGCCGTGCGTATTTTGCCTATCATAATCCGATCGCGGACTTAAATGCCGTAAATCTTGGTTTGGATTCCCGCCTACGCGGGAATGACGGCGTATGTGGGATTTATCTTGTTAAAGATGACTTTTTGAATGCGCTGATCCTTTCGTTTATTACTAAAACCGCCGTCTTTAGTCATTCCCGCGAAGGCGGGAATCCAAATAGCGCGAGGCGTTTGACCAATCCCCTCCCCTCTTATTAAAACGTTAGATTTTATTCACGTCTAGCATTGTATCGACGTCGATAATGCTGACCATTTCGTCTTTAATTTGCGCTAAACCTTCTAAAAAGGCGGGATCAAGTCCGCTTCCTATATCGGACGCTTTTTGCAAAAGATCGGGATCGAACTCCGCGATCGTTTCAACGCTATCGACCATAATCGCCATAACGCGATCGCCTTTAACGCGCAACGCGATAATAATGCTCTCCGCGTCGTAAATAGGCTCTATATCGGAAAACTTGCGGCGAAAATCTATTACAGGCGTAACCTCGCCGCGCAGATTGATTACGCCTAAGACCCAAACGGGATTATACGGAAGCGGCGTAATACGTCCCGCATAGGTAATAATTTCGCGCACGCGACTTAATCGCGCCCCGTATAAAATGCCAAACATTCTAAAGATCAAAAACTCCTCTTTGTTCACGTTCGTTTAGCCTTAAGCTCGCGCTCTTTTTCAACAAGTCCTAACGGATCTAATATAAGCACTACAGTCCCGTCGCCCTGAACGGTTGCGCCTCCGATTCCGCTAACGCGCCTAAAGTTTTTTTCTAAAGATTTCACCACGACTTGACGCTGGGCTCCAAAACTATCTACAAATAGCGCCACGCGCTCTTCGCCCGCTTTTGAAACGATTAAAATACCCTTTGTCGGATCGAGATGTTTTGGTTTGATATTAAAAAGCGAATACAACTCGATAATTGGAATAAAATGTTCGCGTAGCATAAGCGTCATTTTGCTTCCGTCGCCGTTTGCTTGGATCATCGATTGGCGCGGTTGCAAAGATTCGGCGACCGAAGAAAGCGGTAAAATATATGTCTGTTCGCCTACGTTTACGGTTAATCCGTCTAAGATCGCCAACGTCAAAGGAAGCGTGATTGTAACGCTGGTTCCGATTCCTTTTTGCGATTTAATACGCGCTATTCCGCCGAGTTTTGCGATATTATTTTTAACTATGTCCATTCCCACGCCGCGCCCAGAAATATCGGTCGCTCGATCCGTAGTAGTTAAGCCCGGTAAAAACACTAGATCGTTTCGCTCTTCGTCGTTCATCTTAGCGGCTAGGTCGGCTCTGATTAACCTGTTTTCGATCGCCTTAGATACCACTCTTAGCGTGTCGATTCCGCGCCCGTCGTCCTTTACGCGGATAACGATCTGCCCCTCCTCTTGCGTCGTATTGACGCTTATTAAACCTACGGGATCCTTATGCGCCGCTTGACGCTCGCTTGGACTCTCTATGCCGTGATCGATGGCGTTACGAATAATGTGCATTAAAGGATCGTTTAACCCTTCGATAATCATCTTATCGACCTCGACGCTATCGCCGCTATGAATTAAACGCGCTCGCTTGCCGAGTTTTTTGGCGATGTCTCTAGCGATTTTGGGTAGTTTTGCGTAGATATGTTCCATAGGGATCATACGCGCGCTCATAACCGCGTCTTGCAACTCTCTTATATGGCGCGTTAGCTGTCCTAATCTTTCGATCATCTCTTCGCGATCGCTTCTTGATTCTAAACGTTCCGCAAAGCGGCTTAAAACAGAGTTTGTGATCACCAGTTCGCCCACGCGGTTTAGCAAAAGATCAATCTTATCGAGATCGATTCTAATGCTTGAAGTTTTAATTTTATTTTCGCCGCTTGGCAAGCTACTTGTTACGCGCTGCGTAAAGCGATCTTGCTCCTCTTCTTTTTCCTCTTTTGGCGGCGCTTTTTGCTCGATCGTCGCGTTTTCGTTTTGCGCGGCGGCGATCGCTTCCGAATCAAAAAGCGCAAAACCTTCGTCGGCGGCGATCGCGTCGTTTGGAATAATCGGCGCGATCGGATCGCTTGGCTTTTCGTCGTTTAGATATTTATTAACGCCGTTTTCAAGACGCTTTAATTTTAGTTCAAACTCTCCGTCGTTTAATCTGTTTTGCGCTTCGGCGTTTAATATCTCCTGCATCTGATCGACGCTATCGACCAAAAAGCCAGCCATAGAGCTTTGATAACTTATCCTGCCGTCGCGCAGTTTTGAAAGCATATCCTCTAACTTATGCGCGTATTGGCTTAAGCGGTTAAAATCTACGCTACCACCCCCGCCTTTAACCGTGTGTAAAATACGAAAAAGCTCTTTAATTCCTTCGTCGTCTAAAGAGCCGCTCTCCTCCGCCGCAAGCAGGCGATCGTACGCCTCTGAAAAAAGCTCGTTCGCCTCCTCTAAAAAAAGCGCTTGATACTCGGTCATTTACCGCGCTGGCTCTCTCGTCCAACCGAGACGAGGCTATCGGCAAGAGAGGAAACCTGCCGCGTAATTCTACCCGCGCGCAAAGCCGCTTCGCCGTTTTGTCGGTTGATAGCGCTTAACTCCTCGATCGACGCGCTGATCGCGCCCGCCTTTTTCATCTCCTCTTGCGAAGCGTCGTTTACCGCGCTGACAAGCTCGTATGTATCGGAAACCTTGCGGTTTAGATCGTCAAAACTTTCGATCATCTTTTTTGAGATCGCCATACCCTCGTTCGCTTTAGATTGCGTTTGCGCCACAAGGTCTTTAATCTTTTTAGCCGCTTCGGCGCTTTTGCCCGCCAGCGTTCGCACCTCGCCCGCCACGACCGCGAAACCTTTGCCCGCTTCGCCCGCCGTCGCCGCTTCTACCGCCGCGTTTAGCGAAAGGATATTAGTTTGAAAAGCGATCGAATCGATTACCGCGATCGCCTCTTTGATCTGCGACGTCGATAGATTGATCTCCTCCATCGCCTTAACCGTGTCCTGCGTAAAGACAAGCCCGTTAGAGGCGGCTTCTTTCGTTTCTATCGCCAGCGTCGCCATCTGTTCGGCTTGAAGCGTCGTCTCTTGGATTTTCTCGATCACCTCGCGCGCGCTCGCCGTAATATGAACGACGCTTTGCGCTTGGCTCGCAGAGATCTTCGCGAGACTCTCCGTAGCGTTTGTCAGCTCTTTTGACGAGGCGCTTAAGGTCATACCGTATTTAAGATTTGTCGTTACGTTGTAACATAGCGCCGCGCCAAGCGCGTTGATTCCCTCGACAAGGCGGCGCGTTTCGCCCTCTAAGTTCTTTGCGTCGATTTGCGCCGAATAGTCGCCTTTTTGGTAGGTTTCCAGCGTCGCGAGAATGGAGCGGATCGAAGCGTCTATGCTTTGCGTCGTCTGATTAAACGCCCTGATTAACCCGTGATTTAAGAAGGAATCGGTTTCGCTAATCATACGAAGCGACGTATGCCCTTTGCTTGCCTGCGCCGAGTTTAAAAAGAGCTTGCCTAACGTTTTGATATTGTCGTCGCGCCGTCTTTCGTAGCGATCCGCCGCGTCGTTAATACGATCGATAATCTCGCCCGCGGCGCCGTAACTTGGCTCTAGCCGCTCGAACTCGTTGGACTTTTCGGCGATAAAACTTGAAAACCGCTCTATATGCTCCGCGATCCTTAAAAAGGTCTTGTTTGCGTATCTCGTTTCTAAATACCAGCGAATCGCCCAGAGCGCGAAAATCGCAAAAAAACCTAGCGTTGCGACGATAGCGATATGAAAAGCGTCGTCTTCGTAGCTTGCGCGCCCAGAATCCACAGCCTGTTTCGTTTTTATAGATAGGTTGGAAAGCGAGTTTGCGAAGGTTTGCGCGCCGTCGTCGATCATACCGAGCTTAAGGCGATCTTGATAGGTTTTGTAATATCTGTTCGCCTCTTCGCCGATTGGCGAATTGTCGCCGCGCAAAGCCTCTAATAACGTTTCGATTATCTTTAGATCGGTCTGCTTCGCTTCGCCGATATACGCCGAAATGTTTAATAACGCCTCCAATCTTGCGTGCGCTTTGGATAGCGATTCAAGCTGCGCGACGCTACGAGAAGCGGAATCGGCGCTGGATTTTAGGTAGATAAGCGACGCGATTAACGTCGCCCCAAGCGCCAACCAGTAGCAAACGATAAAAACGCGACTCATTGCAATTCCTTATCTCTTGTTTGCGCGTATCGCGCTTCGTAACGCTCGATCTCCTCGTCGCTCGCCCTAGCTCGAACGGATAGATAGCCTTCGCCGTTAGCCGAAACGATCGGGAAAATCGTCGTATACACCCAATAGTAATCGCCGTTTTTGGTCGCGCTTTTCACAAAGCCTTTCCACGTAGCGCCCGATTCGATCGTTTCCCACATATTTTTAAATACGCTTTGGGGCATATCGGCGCGCCACAATACGCCGTATGGTTTGCCCAAAAGCTCCTCTTGAGAGTAGCCCGTTATTCGACATAGATCGTCGCTTGCGTATCGTATCTTTCCCGCGCGATCGGTTTCGCATATTATCAGAGTTTTTTCGTCGATCGCGATCATTCTTGCGTTTTCATACATCTGCGTTCTCCATACTTCCCATATAATGTTTGACCAGCGCGAAAAGCGCGCGCGGATCGGACTTATTGACTAGATCGACCGCGCCTAGTCGTTTAACCTTCTCGACCACGCCGCCGCTTGTCATACTCGAATTGACGACGACGGGCAGGCGGTTTAGTTTTTCGCTCCGCTTAATATGGGCGATTACCTGAAAACCGTCGCGCACGGGCATTTCAATATCGGTAACGACCAGCCCCACCTCGTCTATATCGATCGAATCTAAGCGCGATATAAGCGCCGCGCCGTCTGGATATAGCTCGTGCGTAATACCTAGCGAATCGAAAAAATCGGTCAATTTTCGCGCCGCCGATCCGCTGTCCTCCGCGATAAGAACCTTTTTCGATATAAACGCGGAAGACTCTTTTGTCGGCGGCGTAAAGGGCGGCATTTCCGTAGGAAAACCGCAGTCGATCATCAGCCGTTCCACGTCGAAAACCGCGCAAGGCTTTTCTTTGTCGCCGATCTTAACGCTTGTAACGTAGAGGATTTTCAACTCTCGCGAATCGGGGATTTTAAGCTCGAAGCTGTATTTATCAACAATGCCGATAATATCGCGGACAAAAAAGCCAATCCTGCGGCAGTTAAGGTTACATACCACGCCAGCCGTAAAGACGCTCGGATCGTATTTTGGCATTCCAAGCCACGAGTCGAGATCGACAAAGGTTACAAGCTCGTCGCGCACCTGCGCCACGCCTTTAATAACGCTCTTTGGATCGCGGTTTGGCACCATATCGATTTCGTCTAAAATGACAAAGTTTTGGATTTTTGCCACGTTGATCGCGTAGATTTCATAGTTCGCCGTGTAAAAAACCGCCAACTGCATAATGTTGTTTAGATGACTACCCGTCATCTTCTCGACATTTTTTTGCAGATCGTTCGGTTCGTAATTCATTGGCTTAAGCGCTCCATCAGCTTACCGGTGATTTTGCCGATCGCCTCTCTGCGAAACGGCTTGACAAGGTAGCCCGCCACGCCCATTTTAAGCATCTGTAAAACCTTCTCTTGTCCGCCTTCCGTCGTCGCCATAATGATCTTAAGGCGCGGATATATTTTCGCCTCTTTGATTTTTGCGACAACCTCTTCGCCGCTCATCGTGGGCATATTCCAATCGAGAAACATAATCCTTGCGTCGTGGTTTTGCTCTAAAATCTCCAGCGCTTCTTTGCCGTTCCTCGCCTCAAAAACCTCCAATTCGGGAAAATCCGATTTTAGCGCGGAGGTAATCACGCGCCGCATAGTAACGCTATCATCGACCACGATCGCTTTTACGGCGCTTTTGATTTTGGCGCTTTCGTCGCCGCTTTCGCGCGGTTGCGCTAAAAAGGCTTTGATCGCCTTATCTCCCAATAGATCGAAAAACAGCAGATTCCACGACTGGGTTACGACGATCGCCAGCTCGTTTTTGTCGCTAAAGCTAACCGCCTCAAGCCCTTCGCCAAGCGTATCGAGCGCAAGCGGGTTTTGATCGCGGTTTAGATCGACCAGCCTTAGAGCGCCGCCGCTTGTAACGACGATCGCCGTTTTGTTATCGAAGGCGCGTTCGATACCTTTTATCCCGCGTTTATCCAGCGAATGAACGAATAGCGCTTTGCCCTCTTGCGCGTTCCATATCGCAAGCCGTCCGTTACGATCGCCGCTAACGAGTTTTTCGCCGCAAAACCTTAACGCGCTAACGCCGTCGTTATGTAGCTCCAAAGATAGACCATTATCCGTCCGTTCTCGATCGATTAGCCCGATTTTGCCGCTTTCAAAGGCGATCGCGATCTTATCGGCGTTTTGACTAAACTCGATCAGAGCGATCGGATCAAATCCGTTAATCGTCGCGTCAGGTTCCGTTTTGTCGATAGACCAAATCGTCAAATTGCCTTGCCGATCGCCCAACGCAAAAAATCCGCCCTCTTCGCTAACGCCAAAAGCGGAAATCTCGATATGAAACGTCCGCGTATAAAAACTTTTCATTTTTTTATGAGAGGCGAGATTGTATAAATCAATCCTCCCATCGGCGTAATCGCGGGCAAAAGCTAAGTCGTTTGCGACGATAAAATCAAAGCGTTTTTGGGGCGGCGTTTCTATCTTAAAGCCGTCCAAAGTCGTTTGCGCGTCCGCGTCCAGCGTTCTAACCGCGCACCCGTTTTGCATATCGACAAGCAATATCAATTTACCTTCGCCCGTTAATTTGCATTGCAAAACTGAGCGTCCTACCCGCAAATTGCGTTTGACAACCGCCACTCGCGCTCCTTAAATCTTTCCTACTATTATAAGCACTTGTTATTCCGCAAGGCAAGAAAGCCTGCACAAGTTATAATCAAAGACATCATTTTTTAGGAGGCGTCAAATGACGGAATCTGAACTTTACAACCTTTTAAGCGCGAGCAAAATACCTGTTCCGCCTTATAAATCGATAGGTTTCAACGAGAAACCCGCCGCCGATTTTTTCCCTGTCGCGTTAAAAATCGAATCGCCCAAAGTGATTCATAAAAGCGAGTTTGGCGCGGTCAAGTTAAATATAACGAGTAACGAAGCGCTTGAAGCCGCTAAAGCGGAGATTATCAAAAACGTCGAAAACAAAGGCGTGAAACTTGACGGCTCCGATCGCTTTATCGCTACGAAGATGACGCGCGGCGAAGAACTCTACTTTGGTATGGTCAATGACGCCGTTTTTGGCAAAACTATCCTTTTTGGTAAAGGCGGAGTCCTTTTGGAACTATACAAAGACGTAGGCTATATCTCGATCGACGCAGATCGCGCCGAGATTGAACGCGGGTTAAAAGGCGCGAAAATTTCAAAACTATTCGATAACTTCAGAGGCTTGGGCTTTTCGATCGACGGCGCAATCGACTTTGTGCAAAAGTTGCAAAACTTTATCAAGCAAAATCCGAGCGTTAGCGAAATGGACTTAAACCCCGTTTTGCTAACGGACGAAGGCTTGATCGCGGTCGATGCGCGTATTCAGTTTGACGATCATGCGATCGAAACTGCGCGGCGCAAACGCCACGATTTTTTCGATAATAAAAAAGTGGCGATTATCGGCGCAAGCTCCGATCAAAACAAGGTCGGCTACGCGATCGCCAAAAACGCTCTTACTTTTAAGGGCGAAGCCTATTTTGTCAACGCCAAAGGCGGCGAGCTTTTTGGCAAAACGCTTTATAAAAGCGTCGCCGAACTGCCTAGCGACGTGGATACCGCCGTTATTAGTATTCCGAGCAAGTTTATCTTATCGACGCTAGAGGAATTAACGCGCAAAAACGTCAAAAACGCTCTTGTGATCAGCGCGGGATTCAAAGAGATCGGCGATTTGGAAGGCGAACAGAAGCTAATCGATTTCGTTCAAAAGCACAACATTAATATGATTGGACCAAACTGTCTTGGTTACTATAAGGGCGAAACCGATCTGAATCTTACCTTTGGATCGAACAACGTTTTAAGCGGCGATCTAGCGGTGGTTAGCCAATCGGGCGCGGTTTTGGCGGCTCTGATGGACAAGGCGTTTCAAAACAAGATCGGCTTTAGCCATATCGTATCGGTTGGCAATATGGCGGATATTGATTTTGGCGAGCTTGTCGAGGCGTTAAACGACGAACCCGCGTGCAAAGCGATCAGCCTCTACGTCGAAGGTATGAACGACGGCAAAGCCTTTTTGCAAGCGGCGCGAAAGAGCAAAAAGCCGATCTATATTTTCAAAACGGGACGCAGCGCGGAATCTAAAGCGGCGGCGTTTAGCCACACTGGCAATCTAAGCGGCAACTACGAGATGTTCAAGGGACTTTTAGAATCCGCTGGTTGTATATTGCTGGATAATATCGAGGCGCTTATATTCCGTCCCGCGCTAAACGACGTTAAAAACGTTCTGATCGTTACAAACGCTGGCGGACCCGCTTCGATCTTAACCGATTACATAGTCGAGCGCGGCAAGAATCTATACAAGCTGACGGACGAAAATATAAAGATTCTAGACGCGGCTTTGCCCTTTAACTGGCCTAAAGCCAACCCAGTCGATATTATCGGCGACGCGATGAGTGATCGCTATCAAAAAACGCTTGAGATTGTTCAAGAGTTTGACGAAGTCGATCTGATCTACGTCGTCGTAACGCCGCAGTTTATGACCGACGGCGATAAAATCGCCGAGCTTTTGCTGAAAAATTGGAAAAAACCCGTTATTCCGATTATGGTTGGCGGCTACGATCT
>JAISRI010000078.1 GCA_031273735.1 Helicobacteraceae bacterium | reverse complement strand
AATCTGTGGAACGAAATTGCCATGATATGTTCCACTATGCGCCCCAGAATTATCGCGGCGGTCTATAAGCCAAAGCGAGTCCGTCCAGATGTTGCTGTAGTTTTGCCACTCGCTTTTGTTAATGTCGTTATATCGGCTCATAGAACATTTCTCTTATTTTATAAGCACATGCAGATATTCAACAGTACTGTCAGCCTTATGATTGCGAGCTTCCTCTTTATCAGCACGGAAACGGTGATAGTCTTGCGTGAACTGTTCGTATTTCCCGTAACGCTCCATAATGCTCCTAATGGTGTCAAGCGACATCAACCCTTCGTTATTATAGCTCAGGAAAATATACTTGAAGTCGGCATTTGCTATCACATCATCAAATGCGGATTCCACCGTTCGCTTAGAGCAGAAAGCACTCTTCTGACCGCCGGAGTTTCGCAATCCAGTGACGCCGCTAAGAATTGGATTATCGCTCCGAGAAATTGTTTCAAGCACGTGATAATTGGAGCAATATTGCCGAGCGTTATACGGCGGATCAAGATATAAAATGTCCCCTTTGATTTTGCGGATAATGTTATTAATATTTAAGCAATATGCCTTGCCCCGAACACCTTCAACGAGAGGCAATAATTCAAGCTTGAATGGTTTTGCCGCGCTTGATTTTATATGCTTCAGATACGCTCCGTAAACGCTGGCGGTATTTGCAACCTTATCAATCGAATTGATAAGCCCGGCTAGGTAATAATAATGCTCGTCATAACCTATCTCCCCAGTCGAAAGCAAATTGTTCAGCGCATTGCGAATTGCGTCACATTTGCGCCCGTTCTCATCGGTGAAATAGTTGCGTCCGCTGCCGGAACCCGCGCAATAATTTTGGTAAACGAATCCATCTTCGCCGCTTAACGAATTGAACCATTCCAAACGTTCTGAGGTCATTGGCGGCACATTCTCCACATAGTGACGATTTAGCGTGTAGGCATAGTGTTGAATGTCGTTAGCGATAACGGTACAGCCTTTGCGCTTAAACGCGCCGCCTACAACTCCGGTTCCGGCGAACAAGTCGGCAAATACGCCGCCCGCTGCATTGCCACCTGTAACGTCATCTGTCGTCCGCTCCAAGAAAGCAAGGAGAGAATATTTTGACCCTATATAATTCATGCAACTTGCCTCCGTTTGTTTTTTCATTATAACAGATTGGCGCTTAAAAATGATAGGGAATATCGTGTAGCTTTCTATCTCGCAAGCAAAAATGCTGTAACATTAAACAGTTCATTCACAAAGCAATTGCTACTTGCTGTTGCGCGTAGTCTCTAGCTTAGCTTCGGGTAACATTAAACAGTTCATTCGCAAAGCAATTGCTACCCTACAAATTGACGTTCGGGATACGCGCCGCGTTGAATATTTTATTTACGGCGCGATTTATATTTGCCTTTGTTATAGCGGGTAAAACGACAAGATTTTCAAAATATGCAAAACCTTTTTGCGCGCATTCGTATTCAAAATCTTGATTAAACCTTGTTATATCATAGAATGTGAAAGGTATCTCTTTCCCATCAAAAAGCGCAATTACCCCCTCAAGATATCCTTTTCCTTTATGTTCAAATTCAGCTAACTCATCGAACCATTCCGGATAAACTATACGAAAATCATTTGCGCTCATATTTATATCCTCCGTTTTTTATATTTCTTGATTTTTTTGCTTACACATTTTGAATTTTATCTTTTCCATAGCAACAGTTATTCCCGCTCGAAAAGCTTCTATTAGGCTACGCTTAGCGCAATCAATAGTAAAATCCTTTGCGTTCCTATAGTCTTTATAGTCAAATGGAATTGTTTTGAACATTTTTGCATCTACTATTGGTTGCGCCGACGACGCTACTCCCCATCTTACCATTCGCGGACTAGGGATTGGAATTATTATGCCGAATTCCTTTTCTTTGGCGGATAAATAGTTTATTCCGCGCTTGCCAATTCCTGAAAAATTGGCGGGCGTGAATACCAAACGAAAAGTTAACGTCCAACCTTCAGCGCATTCCGAGTTTATCTTTGGCGTAATTTCCTCGTCAATAAAGGCTTGAACTTCGGCTACTCCATCATCAACAAAAATCCTATGTTTATTGGGAAAACCAATAAAGCTAGGCGGAAAACCAATTATATTGCTAGCGCTAGTTACTTTTATAATCATTAGCGACCCTTTTCTTTTCCGCCCTACGCGCTTGTTTTCAAAGAATTAAAAAACAACGATGCAATTTTTTCTAAATCTGGTCTAACAAAAGACGCTCTCCCGTCTTGCGCTATCTTTGCAAATCTTTCCGCCATATCGCTTAACGTATTTTCATCATAACTTTTGAATACAATATTTATTTCAAAATTATCCGCCATTATCGTCGCCGACCTGAATCCGTTTTCTACTTTTTCAAGAGAAAAACCATTCACGTTTATGCCTGCGTCAGATTTATCCTCATACGAATTATCGCGACCTTGAATTGAAAAATCTTTGACGCAATTGAATCTCACAATACTAGGATTACGCCACGAAAAAATTTCTCCATTGGCTTCGCCCCATGCGGAGAGAACAATAAAACCAATATATTCTCCAATATGAGAAAAGTCAATATCCAAAATCACGCCTTCAAAAAACGTTCGCTCAATGCTAGTCTTAAATTTACGCGCCATATAATTCCTTTATTTCTAGTAGCGGTGGATATGTTTCCCGCCCATATTGGAATTATACCGCATTAAAATAAAAATACGTTTCTGTTTTTGAACGCATTTTGACGCTAAACAGCGCATTCGCAAAGCGCTTAAAAACTTATGTAAAAAAACGCAAAAACATATTCACGGAATACGCCGCTTTGGCGGCTACGCATTTGGACAAAATACTAGAACGGCAACGACATTTGCTCGCTCTATTCTGAAATTAATCTTTCGAGTAATCCTGAAAAAGAATCACAAGTATAATCCATATTTCCAAAATAAGGTTGCTCTTCCTCCTCTACCTCGCCGTCATGAGACCAGAAATAAACTCTCCCATTATTATCGCTTCTCGTCGCATCAATTAAAAATAAATTACTGCCAGGATCATCGGCTATAGGCAAAAATCCATTCGGAAATCGCCCTTGGTATACGGTAATAACCCAATCTAGACTTGCCGCCGTGAGTGGGGTTTCCATCGCAAAAAAACGAGAAATAACCCTGTTATGTCCAACCACATTGATAATATTTTTATTTGGATGACCACCGTTATGTATCATCAAGAATTCCGCATAATCATTTGATAATTTAAGACTGTATTCTTTCTCAAATTGTGAGATACGCTCTCTTGTGGGTTTACTCTTATGAAGATAGGCGCGAAGCAATTGCTTTTTTGTGCTTTTATCATAAGCTATCCCTCGCTTTGCGAGTGCATCAATCTCTTCTTGTTTCATGCCTAAAGGTGAAAAAATCAACATGCTATCTCCTAATTCCGCATACATCAGCGCCGCTTGCACGCTTGATGGCTTTATGTATATATTCTGGAACCAACCGCATTGTTTTCATGTCGCTTGATTTGCCATAATGGCTTAAATATCGATAAGGTTTCAAAAACATAATTTAACGGCAAAAAGTCTGTTATCTCATCAAAATCGTCAAATTCGTTTGGTAAATCAAGCCCTATACCGTCTATGTTATCAATTATTACATATCCGCATTCGGCTCTTTGTGTTTTAGAGCGTTCCAGTACGTCCTGTACCGACATTCCAGCCCATAGCTTATTTTTGTAATTAATTCCGCATACGCTACTACATCCAACACAAGTTATGAGGCGATCCATATCGTAACCAATATACAATACGCCATCATCTATTATGACAAAATTATTGGGGGCTTGCGCAACGCATGACAAACCCAATTTGTCAATAGCGCTATCTACCTTATCGCCGATCCGAATGCCTCCTAAAGATATGCCCGGTATTACGATGTTATTTAGCGCCATTTATCGCCTCGTATTTCCCAAAATTGCCATATCCGATACGGCATTGAAATTCGCCTCCCTCTTGCTCCAACCGTTTCAAGTCTATTATTCGGTATGCCAATTGATGTAATCGTTAAGCGCCGCTTCGCCGTTATTAAATAGCTTAGCGCTTTCTGCTAGCATAGCTTCGCTTTCGTCTATAACCTCGACGTTTACCAAGACGTTGCTTCTTGGTTGATTTAATGAAAACAATCCTTCATCGTCCAGTTTTTTCATAGCGATTACCATAGCGCTATATCTAAAATCAAACTCTTTATTCCATTCTTCTTCGTCGTTAAAATCCATCGTTGGGCGATCGTTAAACATTTTAGCGACCGTATTAAAATATTCGTCATAACCATATAGACAGTATGGGGAATCGGCAAACGAATACTTCAATAAATTCATTTGTTCTTTAATTGAACTTTTCTGAGACGATCGCTTTTTCCCTTCTTTAAACAACGCTTCTTGCGACCATGCCGATATGTATGGCGGACATGCGTCTCCCGTCGTCAATAATACGCAGTAATAATAGGACTCTTTATTCTTAAATAAATCGAGAAACGCTTTGCGCGCGGCGCTATAAATCTCATTAACAAGGCCATCTATTTTGTCGCTCATTGAAATACTCTTGCTAAGAACTCTTGCCCAATTTTGCGAAGTTCGGCTACCAACTCCTTACGAGTTTTCCGCCAATTATGACCTTTCGGTTACGCTTGTTTGGTGCGGTCGAGAGGATTTGAACCTCCACGGGTCGCCCCGCCGCCGTCTGAAGACGGTGCGTCTACCAATTCCGCCACGACCGCAATTAAAAGCGACGATTTTATGCTTTTAACGCTTAAAGCCGCAATATTTTATTCCGCTCCCTGTTGCAGGTTGCGAAAACCGCCGGTGATGCTCTGCTTTTGTTCGATCGCGTCGACGCGATCGTGAATGCTTGTTTTGCTATAAACCACCGCGCCGACGACCAAAAGAAGCGTTATCAGGCACGCAAAAACGCCAAGTTGCGCCATAATCAGTTTTTGTTCTTTGCGCAAAATATCGTTAAGCATATTTTCCCCTTTCGCGTTCAAAAAACCAAAAAAGCGCGAAAGCAAGACTGGAAGTCTTTACCCGCGTTTCGTCATAGATAAAAGTCCTTGCTTCGTCAAGCGGCAAAAAAATCGCCTCGATCTTTTCCGTGTCTATGCCCCCGCCTTCGCCGTGCCGTTCGCTCTGCCGAACGCTCGCAAAAAATAGCGTTTGACGGCTTCCCGCAAAACCCACCGTATAATACGAAGCGATCTTTTCAAGCCGATCGACCGTAATTTTATACCCCGTTTCCTCTTCGATCTCCTCGATCGCGGTTAGCTCTTCGGATTTATTTTTATCCAAAATGCCCGCGCAAAGCTCGTAGGTAAAGCCGTCGTCGTTTCGCAAAAAAACCGCGGGGCGAAACTGCTTAACGATTGCGAACGAATCTAGATCGCTATCATAAATTAAAATCGCCACGCTATCGTGCGCTCTGATCATCTCCCAGCTTTTATCGACTCCGTCTTCGGTATAAAAGATTCGCAAAGGCTCGACAAAACGCGGCTCGGTTAGTTTTTCTATTCGGACGTTATCGATCATTTCGCGCTCCTAAACGATAATACGGGTTAAGTTTTATCAATACTAAATCGGCTAATATATTACCAAGCAAAGTCAAAAACGCGCCTATGATCAATATCCCCATAATTACGGGGTAATCGCGGCTTAACGCGCTTTGATAAAAAAATAAGCCCATTCCGTTAATAGAAAATATGCTTTCCAATATCACGCTTCCGCCGATTACTCCGGGCAAAGACAAACCCAAAATCGTAACGATCGGCGGATATAAATTAGGCAAAATATAGCGACGAATAATTTCGCCTCTTTTTAATCCTCTTGCGCGCGCGTAAAAGATATAATCGCTTTTTATAATCTCGATCGTCAAAGCGCGAATATAGAGCGTCAAACTACCAAAACCGCCCAAAACGACGACCGCGATCGGAAGCGCCAAATGCCACGCCATATCCGCGTAACGCATAAAGCCGCTTTTTTCGCCGGAGCTTTCCAAACCCGCGATCGGAAACCAACCCAGCCAAACCGATAAAACCATAATAAGTAGCAACGCGAGATAAAAAGAGGGAAACGCATAACTAATCAACGCGGCTTGTTTGCAAACGCGATCTAAAAGTTTGCCGTTACTTAAAGCGGCTTTAATACCAAGTAAGAGCGAAAAGGCGAAAATAAAAAACATAGAAACAAGGCTGATTGCCATCGTAACGCCAAGCCTATCTACAATCTCGTCGCGGACGTTTTTGCCCGTAGTAAACGAAACGCCAAAATCGAGCTGAAGAATAGCGCTAAGCCAAGAAAAATACCGCTCGATCGCGCCTTTGTCTAAACCATAAACTCTTTTAAGTTGTTCAAGGTTTTCGGGAGTCATATTCGGATTAAGATCGCCGCCGTAGAAAAAGTTATTCGGCGCGGCATTAACCACGACAAAGCTAAGAAGCGAGATCGCCAAAAGCATAAAAACGACGTAAAGAGCTTTTTTGACAATCAAACGCCTAATCCAAACAATTTTATTCGACACGATCAATCCTACTTAGCGATATATTCAAGCGAGATCATACCGAATCTTTTGCTATCGTATATGCCATTATTCGTTTCTAAGCGTGTCGAGCGCATCGGTTTGAGCGGCTTTTTTGGCGGGATACCACGAGCTAAGCAACACGATCGCAAACGCCCCAATCACGATAAGCAAAAAGTCGATCGGCGAAAGTTCTAAGGGCAATTTGCTAAACCCGTAAACATCCGCGTCCAACTCAAAAATATTAAAACGATCCAGCGCCCATAAAGCCGCGCCGCCAAGCGCCGATCCCAAAGCGATTCCAGCGATTCCGATCGAAGCTCCAAGCGTGAAAAATATTTTGCCTATCTCTTGTGAAGTGGCGCCCAAAGAGCTTAAAAGCGCTATCTCTTTTCGGCGGTTTAACGCCGTCATTAAAAGCGACGATATTATGTTTAGCGCGGCGACAAGAACTATCAACATTAGCACTAAAAATAAAGCGCGTTTTTCCACCTCTAAAGCGCCAAAAAAACCGGCGTTATCCTCCCACCAACCTCTAGCGCTTGCGTAATAGCCTATAGCCTCTTTGATCTTATCGATCTCCTTCATCGGTTCTTTCGCGTCGATATGAATGCCGTGATACCTTCCTTTTTCAACGTCTAACACTATGCGCAGATCGTCGTATTGCGCGTAAAAATACGCCTTATCGTAGGCGCGTAAACCCGATTCAAAACTATCCGCTACCGCAAAGCGTTTCATAATAGGAGTTAGCGCTAGTCCCGCCGGCTGAGCGCGAGTAAAAATTAAAAGCAGTTTTTCGTCTTTCGCAAGACCAAACTCTCTAATAAGCGCTTTACCCGCGATCGCCTCGAAAGGCGCGTAACTATCTTTTGTCAAAGCGCGATCGAAAATAGGATTGATCTTTCGTTCCGCCTCAAAATCGACGCCAAAGACGATAGCGCCTTCCATCATATTTCCCTTTCGACTTACCGCGCCGACTCGTAAAAAGGGGCTAAAGCGTAAATGCGGGAATTGTTCTTGCAGGCGATCGACAAGCGATTGATCGATTGTCTCTCTAAGGTTTGGGACGATCGTTATGGGATAGTTCATAACAAATAACTTATCCTGAAACTCTTTGCTTACGCCGCTCATAATCGCCATAGCGACGATCAGAACCATAACGCCTACCGCCACTCCCAAAAAAGCCAAAATAGCCGCGATAGATATAAATGGTTGCGCGGGATCGAAACGCAGATATCGTTTAACGATAAAACCGACTAAACCTCTTTTTGCCATTTAGTCGTTTGGCGCGAAAACGCCGCGTTTTGGTCCAGATAGTCCGCAGCAATTTTTATACTTTTTGCCGCTACCGCACGGGCAGGGCGCGTTGCGCGGGATTTTCTTTTCAATTTTTGGCTTTGTCGCCTCTCCCGACGCGCTTGCATAGGTCAAATCCTCTTTCGCGGCTTTTTGCATCTGCTCGCGCATTCGGTTGATCGCCTCTTGTTCGTCGCGGGTTCTAAACCTGATTCCAAATAAGGTTTTAACAACGGTTATTTTAAGATTAGCCGTTAATTCGTTAAAGAGCATAAAGCTCTCTTTTTTATACTCGACAAGCGGATCTTTTTGGTTATAACCTCTTAAACCTATTCCCGTTTTTAACACGTCCATTTGATATAGGTGTTCGCGCCACTGCTCGTCAAGATTTTGCAAATACAAAATACGCTCGATCTCTGATCTCTGTTCTGGCGCTACTACCGCCATCTTATTTTCGTAGTTTTCTCTAACTTCCTCTTCGATCTTTTTACGAAGCGCGGGCGCGTTTAACGTTCCGTCGATCTCAATCTCTATCTTTAACTCTTCGCTTAACGTTTTGGAGAGTTTGTCTAAAAGAAAATCGGCGCTTACGAACCCGTCTATGATCGCGCATTCGTTAAAGAGTCTCTCAAGATAGACGCTAATGTTTTCGCCGATCTTCTCTTTGATCTCGATATTCTCTTGAAGCAACTCGCGACGAAAAGCGTAGATGAGCTTTCTTTGCGCGTTGGCTACGTCGTCGTATTCCAAAAGATGCTTGCGCGATTCAAAGTGCATAGATTCCACTTTCTTTTGCGCTCTTTCAACTGCGCGCGTAACCATTCCCGATTCGATATATTCGCCGTGTTTTACGCCCAAGCGCGTCATAATGCTTTTAATCCGATCGGAACCAAAAATCCGCAATAAATTATCCTCTAGCGAAAGGTAAAAACGGCTTTCGCCCGGATCGCCCTGCCTGCCCGATCGTCCGCGCAACTGATTATCGATTCGACGCGATTCGTGGCGCTCCGTGCCGATAATAAATAAGCCGCCCAGCTCTCTCGTTTCGCTATCGAGTTTAATATCCACTCCGCGCCCCGCCATATTTGTGGCGATTGTAACCATATTTTTTTTGCCCGCCTGCGCGATAATTTGCGCCTCTTTTTCGTGCTGTTTGGCGTTAAGAACGTTATGCGGAATCTTCGCGGAGGTTAGTCGCTTAGAAAGCGCTTCGCTCTTCTCGATGCTGATTGTGCCTACTAAAACGGGTTGCCCCTTTTTATACAGCGTTTGGATCTGATCGATTACCGCCTCGTATTTCTCCGTTTCCGTGCGATAGATTAGATCGTTGTAATCTTTTCTTATTACTGGAACGTTTGTCGGAATTGAAACGACCTCTAAAGAGTAAATCTGACTAAACTCGCTCGCTTCCGTTTGCGCCGTGCCTGTCATACCCGCAAGTTTTTTATAAAGCCTAAAATAGTTTTGAAAGGTTATATCGGCTAACGTTTGGCTCTCCTCTTTGATCGCCACGCCCTCTTTTGCCTCCAGCGCTTGGTGCAAGCCTTCCGAATAGCGTCGCCCCGTTGAAAGCCGCCCAGTAAACTCGTCGACGATCACAATCTCGCCCTCTTTAACGACGTAATGCACGTCTTTTTCAAAAAGATAGCGCGCTTTTAACGCCTGATCGAGATGGTGCGCCAAGATTGCGTGTTCTAAATCGTAGAGGTTTTCTACGCCGAAAAGTTTTTGCGCTTTTTCTACGCCGCTATCGGTAATCATTACGACGCGATTTTTCTCGTCGATCGTAAAATCTACCTCTTTTTCCAGTTTTTTGGCGACCTCGTCGGCTTGCGCGTAGTGCGCCATTTTGCGGTTTGTGGGACCTGAAATAATTAACGGCGTTCTTGCCTCGTCGATCAAAATGCTATCGACCTCGTCTACAATCGCAAAATTATGCTCCCGTTGAGTCATCTCGTCTAGGCTGTATTTCATATTATCGCGTAGGTAATCAAAGCCAAATTCGTTATTTGTGCCGTAGGTAATATCGGCGCGATAAGCCAAGGCGCGCTCCGCGCCCAGCGATAAAGAGCTTGTCAAAATGCCCACGCTAAATCCCAAAAAGTTATACAAAACGCCCATCTCTTCGCCGTCGCGTTTGGCTAGATAGTCATTGACGGTTACGATATGCGCGCCCTTGCCGCTTAGAGCGTTTAGCGCGATTGGCAACGTGGCTACAAGCGTTTTGCCCTCGCCCGTTTTCATCTCGGCGATTTGCCCTTCGTGAAGAACCAAACCGCCGATAATCTGAACGTCGAAATGGCGCATATTCAAAACGCGTTTAGAGGCTTCGCGGGTGATCGCAAAGCTGTCGTTTAAAAGATCGTCTAGGCTTTCGCCGCCTTGCGCCCTTACGCGCAACTCGTTAAACGCCGCTTTCAAAGCCTCGTCGTCTAGCGCGACGTATTTTGGCTCTAATTTGTTGATCGCCGCGAGCCGCTTGCCGTAGCGTTTGAGCTCCTTGTCGTTTCTCGTGCCTAAAATCTTGGTAAAAATCGCTTTTATCATCAATAACCTTTGGCGGATAAAAGGCGGATTTTACCATAGCGGCAGTTAAGCAAAACGCCTTTTACGCGGGTTTTGGTTTCGCGGATGGTTTTGCAAAGGGCGTCGTTACGACGTTTGGTATCAAAGGATAGCGCAAGAAATTGGGCGTTTTGAACTCTCTAAAAGGCTCTAGGAGTCGTTCCTGATCGAACTTTTTGGTTAAAAGCTCGATCTCGCTGTCCAAACCAAAACGGCAGATATAATTTTTCAAAGCGTTGATCCAGTGGTTTTGACGCATTTGAGCGCCCAACGCGCTGATCTGCTCCAAATAAAGCGTTTTATATATGCCGATCGCGCGATTTTGCGAAAAAGGATTCGTTAAAAAAGGACGCAGCATTTTATCGACCGCTTCAAACTGCCTTTGCGTGGCGAATAGGTGCGCGGCTTTAAACCTAATCGATAACATTTGATCCAATTTTTTATATGCGTTCGTAGTGATTAAAAACGGATTTTGTATCGCCGCTTGCATAGCCGCGCCATACTGTTTGTTATTAACGATTTGGCTAAACTGCGCGACAATGTCTAATTTATCGAACTCTATCTTAAGCGTCGGCGCGTCTAATTTGGCGTTTTCTTTCAAGAATTTGGCGGGTTCAAAAGCCTCGTCGAATTTGCCCGCCGCCATCAGAGCGAAAAACTTTTCGGACTCCTTTTTGATCATCTCTTGGTAGTCGATCGCGCACGGCGCGTCTTTGATCATCTTAAACCTGTCGATCAATCCGGCCAAATCGAGCCAATCTTTGCGGTTATAGGCGTTTAGGGCGCGCTTAAAAATCTCCGGATTTTTCAGCATATTTTTAATCGCGGATTCTTTAATCGGCACTTTCATATAAAGCGCTAGATCGTCTTTGGCTTTTTTAGGATCGGGGTTCTCGCCGTTAAGGCTTATTACCGCTTCGTTAAAGCGTTCTTTAAAACGCTCTTCAAGCATATTAAACAGCGGTAATTTTCGATAAAAATCTCCCTCGTTCGCCAAATGATACGCCTCGTAGTATTGCCCCGATTGCATTAGCTGCCAAAATGTAACGACTTTTGCCGCATGCTTTGCCACCGCTTCAAAACGCTTTAGATAGTTTGGATAACTAAGCAGATCGCCCATATCCTCTTTGGCTAATTCCAATTTGCCTTGCCCTATATTTACCGTCGCTTTTGCAAACCTCTCCTCAAACTGCGAATCCATATTGTTGATTAAACCCGCCGCGCTGAATCTCAAGATAGGATCGGCTTGAGATAATTCGTGCATAGCCGCCATATTTCTAGCGGCGATCGCTTCGGCGAATTTCTCCTTTTCTATCGCCATATCCACGATCGTTACGCGCCCGTCTTCAAATGAAAAATAGATCGATTCTCCTCGCCGTTTTATATCCACTATAATCTGTTTGGAGTTATAGGCGGGCTCTTTATCGGGTTCGGCGGTCGTTAGATCGATAAAATATAAATAGCCCGCTTTATCGGAGACAAAACAAAACTGATCGTCCTGATCGACATAGATCGCGATAGGCCAATTGATCGTAACCGCAAGCTCTCTAACGATATATCCGCTGATCGCGTCGAATAAAAAGACGCGGTTATCTCTGCCGCCCGCGATCAGCAAAGAGGATTGATGCAAAAAGGCGATCGCGCAAATTACCTCTTTATTAAGATAATCGCATAGCGTCGCAAACCTGTTCAAATCGTAAATAGTCAGATTTTTCTTAAAACTTGCGTAAGCGATCATAGAGGAATCTCCGTTAAAAGCGATCGCCGAGATATATTCGCTCGATCGCGGCGCGATCGTCAAAAGTTTGCCGTTGTCCGCCCGATACACGCAGACTCGCCCCGCGTTGTCGCCCGTAGCCAACAGCGCGCAATCGTTTGAAAAAGCGGCGATCTCCGTCGCGTCGCTCGACCACTCCAAAACCGATTTTTTAAGATATTGCGCGCTTTTTTTGTCGTATTCGAAAAGGACGGTTTTTGTCTGTTTAGGAAAGTAAAGGCATAAAAAATCGCCCGCCGAAGCGTCGCCGCGAAAGTAGGCGTAGGTTTCTTCTTGCTCCTCTCCCTCTTGCTTTTGCTCGAAATATTGAACGCTCAAGGCTTTGCCGTCTATGGGACTAAGAAAATGAATCGTCCTTTTGTTATCCAAAAGCGCTACGACGTTTTCGCTTAGAATCAAATGGTGGATCGACGCGGACAATTTAAACTCTTGATTAAACTCCATCTTTCGCCTTCCGATATAATCTCTATGAAATCGCTCTTTTCGAGTTTAATTTTAACTTGCTTACTCTTTGGCGCCGATACGGAGGATATTTTTTTCGGTCGCGTCGATCGCGGCGCGATCAGAAACAAAAGGGTAAGCGTGTCGGGTTTTATCGAAGCGACAGGTTGCGAACAAACGCCATGCAAAGCGATGGCGTATCGTTGGTTTGGCTCGACGAAAGTCCTTTTTATCCTAAACTTTCCCGATCGTTTCGCGCCGTTTGTCAAGCGAAAACGCGTCTTAGATCCGATTCGCGTTAGTTGCGTAACGGTAAGCGATTTTGAATATTCGGAGTGTTATTTTTAGCTATGTAGCGTTTTTTTGGCACAATCACGGCGAATCTCGCTAAGGATTTTTATGGATTGTCTTGAAATTACGGGCGGCAAAAAGTTAAATGGGAGGCTAAAAATATCCGGCGCGAAAAACGCCGCGCTTCCGATCTTAGCCGCGACGATCTTAGCCGAAAACCCCGTTAAAATCTCAAACCTGCCGGGCGTAACGGACGCAAAAACGTTTTTGAAACTTTTGGAGCTTTTAGGCGGCGCATACGAATTGGATGGCGATCGCGTTACGGTCGATACAAGCAAAATCAACCGCGTGATCGCCACCTACGACATTGTTAAAACGATGAGAGCGTCGATACTCGTTTTAGGACCTCTGCTCGCCCGTTTTGGCGAATGCCGCGTTTCTTTGCCGGGCGGTTGCGCGATCGGACAGCGCCCCGTCGATCTACATTTGAAAGCTATGGAAAAGCTAGGCGCGACGATAGCGATCGAAGAGGGCTATATCCACGCGATCGCGCCGCAAGGGTTAAAAGGCGCAACAATCGTCTTTGACAAAATTACGGTTACGGGAAGCGAAAATGCGATTATGGCGGCGGCGTTAGCAAGCGGCAAAACGCAGATTGTCAATTGCGCCAAAGAGCCTGAAATCGTCCAACTATGCGAGATGATCCAAAGCGCGGGCGTTAAAATCGACGGGATCGGCGGCGACGTCGTAGAAATTACGGGGACGCAAGGAACGCCGCTAAAAATCCCGCCGATTAGCGTTATTCCCGATCGCATAGAAACGGGCGCGTATCTTTGCGCGGCGGCGCTCGCGGGCGAAAACGTAACGATCGAACGCGCTAATCCTCGCCATCTAACCGCCGTTACGGATAAGCTCCAAGAGATGGGATTTGTTATGGAGTTTGGCGCGGATTTCATAACGATCAAACCCGCGCCGCGCCTTCGCCCAGTCGAGATCGTAACCGCCGAATACCCCGGTTTTCCGACCGATATGCAGGCGCAATTTATGGCGCTCGCCACGCAAGCCGAGGGGGTAAGCGCGATCGAGGAACGGCTATTTGAAAATCGCTTTATGCACGTTGGCGAGCTTGCTAGAATGGGCGCGAAAATTACGCTACGCGGCTCTACCGCGACGATCGCGGGCAAAACCGAGCTAATAGGCGCGGACGTTATGGCGACCGATCTAAGAGCTTCTAGCGCGCTTGTTTTGGCTGGATTGGCGGCAAAAGGACGGACGCGCATTCACCGCATATATCATCTCGATCGCGGCTACGAACGAATCGAAGAAAAATTAAAAGCGCTTGGCGCTCTGATCGAACGAAAAAAAGAGTAAAAATGATTAACGAGAGAAATACAATTACGGTAAAAGAGGCTTTAGACGTCTATAAAGATTTGATGAATAAAATCGAACTTCCGGGTTATATCGTTAGAGATATTTTTGGCGACAATAAGTTGGTAATTTTTGAGGAAGACGCGGAGTTTGACGAGCTTGATTTGGACAAGGCGTTTTATACGAGCGACGGCGTCGTAGGAGCGTTGTTTCTTAAAAATTTGAGCGTGAAAAATTGGATAATCCAAACGAGTTGCGATCAAGGCGGCATCGTCGTCGTTGCAGGGGAGACTAAAGCGAAAAATATCTATTTATGGGGCGTTTGGATCGCCTTTATCGGCAAGGTTACGATAGAACAGACTTTCGCCGCGTTTGAAGCTAACGGACCGACTAACGTTTGCGACGAAATAGAAGCCGAAGTTATTTACGGTTGGGCGCGCGGATTGATTGTAGATTTTGCGAATATAAGCGCTAAGGTCGTTATGGGCGTTACGACATATGATAAGAAAACTTTTATGGATATAGAGTATAAATCGCCATATGATCCCAAAGAGGCTATAAAGAGCGAATATCTTAGCTACGATACAGACAGATATGGCAAAGAGATCGTTGAATTTAACGATGAAAATCTCGAAAAAATAGACGATGAAAAAAGCTCATTGTTTACCGCTGTCTTAAACGGCGTATCGCTGTTAAAGAGTCCGCTTGAAACGCCAAAAAAATAAAAAGCGATCACAAAAATAGCCGATCGTTTATGTAGTGTAAAACCAAGACGCTTGTTTTACCAACGGACCCGTTCTCTATTTGCGTCAAAAGAGGCGATACAAAGCGCCGCATATTTTTCGCCCCAAACGCTGGGTTCAGCGCTTCCTCCGCGCCTCGCGCTCCTCCGCCTTGCATCGCTACTTTCGCGAGGTATTGTTTTGGAGCGAGCGCTACGCGAAGGAAGGCGGGAATCCAAATTAAAAACCCGCCGTGTTTAGAAATCTTAACGTATTTAATGGTTTCTATCTCGCGTTAGGTTTTGATATGCGTTTATCGGCTTAATATGCAATGATATATTATTGCGTATTACTTTACTTTAGAGGGCGCTATGAACGAAAAGAGGCGATCGGGCGGCGAAGCAAAAACGGACGAAAACAAAAGCGCCGTTTGTCTAAAGGGCGTAAAATTTGCCTATAAAAAGGGCGAGCAAGCGGTGTTGGACATTCCGTTTTTTGCCGTAGAGCGCGGCGATCGCGTCTTTATTTACGGCGCAAGCGGCGGCGGAAAAAGCACACTGTTGAGCCTCATCGCGGGCGTTTTACAGCCGCAAGAGGGCGAGATCGAGGTCGACGGCGTTTGTCTAAACGATTTTAGCGGCGCAAAACGCGATTCGTTTCGCGGCGATAGAATCGGCTATATTTTTCAACAATTTAACCTGATCCCGTATCTCTCCGTTATCGATAACGCGTTAATTCCCTGCCGTTTGTCGCGCATTCGCCGCGAAAGAGCAAAAGAAAGTTTTGGCGATATAAGAGAGGCGGCGAAAAACTTGCTTTCGCGCTTAGACCTCGCGCCCGATCTGTGGGATAGACAGGCGGCGCGTCTATCCGTTGGACAGCAACAGCGCGTCGCGGCGGCTAGAGCCTTGATAGGATCGCCGCCTATACTCGTTGCGGACGAACCGACCTCTTCGCTAGACGAACAAAGACGCGAATACTTTTTGAAGTTACTTTTGCAGGCGCGCGAGGAGAGCGGCTCAACCCTGATCTTTGTCAGCCACGATCGCGATTTGGCAAAAAACTTCAATCGCGCCGAAGCGCTAAACGAGTTAAATCGCGCTACTCCGCAAAAGGAGCGCGTATGAAAATCTTTTATCTCTTTTCGTTAGCGAAAAAAAGCGCGTGGAATAGGCGCGGTTCTTTGGCGTTGGCGATGTTTTCGGTCGCTCTTTCAACCGCGCTTTTGCTTGGCGTGGAAAGAATTAGAACGCAAGTTAAAGAGAGCTTTACGCAGACGATCTCAGGAACCGATCTGATCGTAGGCGCAAGAGGAGGCGATATTCAGCTGACGCTCTACGCGATCTTTCATTTGGGTTCGGCTACCAACAATATGAGCTGGAAAAGCGCCAAAGAGATCGCCGCGTTAGACGACATAGCTTGGACGATTCCGGTCTCTTTGGGCGATTCGCATAAAGGTTATCCCGTCGTAGCGACAAACGCCGATTTTTTCGATCATTATAAGTTTCGCGGCGATAAACGCCTCGCAATCGCTTCGGGCAAGCCTTTTAACGACGTTTTTGACGTAACAATAGGCT
Source organism: Helicobacteraceae bacterium (assembly GCA_031273735.1). Lineage (GTDB taxonomy): Bacteria > Campylobacterota > Campylobacteria > Campylobacterales > SZUA-545 > JAIRNH01. Next base: position 3,065 of record JAISRI010000078.1, on the reverse strand, counting down.
CCGAAGTAGCTAAAAATCTAGGCTATAAGATCGGCGATCGGATAGTTTTAAGCCATGGCGAAGGTAGGACAAACTTAACCGAACATAGCGATAAACCCTTTAGCGTCGTCGGTATTCTCGCCCCTACGGGAACGACGATCGACCGATCGCTTTATATTTCGCTAGAGGCGATGGAGGCGATTCATATCGATTGGCAAGGCGGCGCGCCAATTGCGGGCTTAAGCGTTTCGCCCGAAATGGCGCGAAAGTTTAATCTGGAGCCGAAAAATATTACCGCGCTTCTTGTGGGGCTGAAAAAACGCTCAAAAGTATTCGCCGCGCAACAAGAGATCAACGAATGGCAAAGCGAAGCGCTGATCGCCGTTATGCCCGGCGTAACTATGGATCGGATATGGCGGACGATCAACGTCGGCGAAAGGGCGCTAACGTTTATATCGGCGTTGGTTACAATTGCGGGGTTATTCGGTTTGGCTTCCGCTATTTTGGCGGGGCTAGGAGAGCGAAGACGCGAGCTTGCGATATTGCGATCGGCGGGCGCGAGACCTATGGATATTATCGCGTTGTTATCGTGCGAAGGCGTTTTACTGGTCGCCTGCGGCGCTGGTTTAGGCGCGGCGGCGCTGGGTTTGTCGATAGCAATATTTAGCCCGATCATAGCCGATAGTTACGGCGTGGCTATTTACCTATCGTCGCCGAGCGCGACCGAGTTGACATTACTTGGCGCAATCGTGCTGGCTGGATTTTTGACAAGTCTAATTCCCGCGATCCGCGCGTATCGTATGAGCCTTTCCGACGGGCTTGCCGTCGTAACGTAAAGGAGCGAAAAATGACGTTTCGATTTTTATGGACTTTTTTGTTTTGTTGCGCGTTTGCGATCGCCGCGCCGTCATACGGCGAGGCGACTTGGGACGATCTCGTCCCCGAAGATTGGCATCCGGAGAGGATATTTAACAGTCTCAATATCGACGATCTTTCCGACGACGATCCGCGCGTTAAAAGCGTGATGGATACTTTTATGAAGGAGTGGAAAAAATCGCCTATCAACCCGAAAATCGCGGGGAAGCGCATAAAACTGCCGGGTTACGTCGTGCCGCTAGATTGGGAGGACGATACAAAATTGACCGAATTTTTGCTTGTGCCGTATTTTGGCGCGTGCATTCACGTTCCGCCGCCGCCGCCCAATCAGATCGTCTATGTTAAACCGAAAAAACCGCTTAAAGACGTTTTTGCGATGGATACGGTTTGGATATACGGCGAAATCCTGATCGAAACGAACGATTCGGGCAGTATGGGAACCTCAGGTTATAGTATGATCGCCGACAGAGTCGAGCTGTATACGGAGTAACGTATGAAAAAGATCGCCTCGAAAAAGTCGCAACGTCTGCGTTTAGCCGAAAATCTATGCGAGGATCATAAAACGCGGCTTACGCTTTTGCGGCGCAAAGCGTTGGAAATTTTGCTAAACGCTAAAACGCCGCTTAAAGCGTACGATATTATCGAGCTTATGCGCGAGGCGGGCAAACGCGTTACGCCAGCGACGATCTATCGCGTTTTAGAGTTTTTGCTAGATCGCGGTTTGGCGCACAGAATCAACGCTCTTAGCGCTTATGCGCCCTGCGTAAATCCGCAAAGCGGTGAGCGGCATAGCTTGGTGATGTTCGTCTGCTCCAAATGCAAAAAGGTCGAAGAGATCGACGACGACGCGCTAAATCAATCAATGCGCGCAAGGCTCGATCAGCTTGGATTTTCTCTGCAAGAAGGAAACGTGGAGATTGAGGGCGAATGTAAAACCTGTATGGCGCGCTCATGATTTTGCGCGGCGTTTTAGGCGTTCGCCGTTCGCCGCGTCGATCTAGACAAACGGCTCTTTTGCGACATAAGCAAAAAAGGTTACAATTCGCCTTCTTTTTCGCGGGCGCGTAGCTCAGTTGGTAGAGCAGCTGACTCTTAATCAGCGGGTCTAGGGTTCGAGTCCCTACGCGCCCACCATTTAACGAAATGGCAAATTATGGGAGTAATACGAAAACTCGCGCAAAAAATTACTATAAAGCTCGTAAAAAAAGCGTTGAAGCGTAACTCGGTTCAAAAATACCTAATCCAAGAGTATTTGGCAAATAAGTTGCCGTTTTTGGTTTATGGCGTAGCGTCCGCTCGCGCTAAAAACGCTACCCCCCCCCCCCCCCCCCAATACCATACCCGAAAGCTTAGTCGCCGCGTTTACGCTTGAAAATAAAATTCCGGTTCAATATATGTATTTTAACGAAGCCGTCGGCAACGGAAACGTTCATAATAGCGCAGAAACATACGATAGGACGTTTAAGGCTTTTGAAAAAAGAACGTTTAAGTATTACGGCAAGGAAATAAACGCCTTTTACGACGCTTTAGAGCGATATTCGTTTAACGGTAAAACCGCGCTTATTTGGGGTTTAGCGGGTTGCAACTGCGAAGCGCTCGCCGTTTGGAACAAAGCCTCAAAGGTTTATGTGGTCGATTATAATAAACCGATCTGCGATTATCCGTCGATCGAAGTTTTAACGCATAGCGAATTGAATACGCGAGAATTAAAAACCGATTTCGCTATTTCCTATTCGTCTTTTGAACACGACGGCTTAGGGCGTTACGGCGATCCGATCGATCCTAACGGAGATATCAAAGCTATGCAAACGGCGCGTAACGCGTTAAACGAAAACGGAATTTTATTTTTTGGCGTTCCGTTAGGTAAAGACGCGCTGTATTGGAACGCGCATAGAATCTACGGTAAAATTAGGTTGCCGCTATTGTTAAAAGGTTGGCGTTGCATCGACGTTTTTAACGTATATAGCGAATCGCCGTTTGACGAGGCAAATAAGGTTGGCTCTCATAGACAATCTCTTATGATTTTAAGAAAGATAAAAGAGGAGTATCCAAGCGACGCAGAGCTAAAAGAAATTATTGATAAACAAAGCGATCGCTCGGCGCATAATCATCGGGTTTTATCTGAAATTAACCAATTTGTTTTAGATCATAAAAAAGAGCGCGGCTGAAAGCAAGCGTTTATTTGTATATGTTTTCGTTACATTTCAAAC
>JAISRI010000062.1 GCA_031273735.1 Helicobacteraceae bacterium | reverse complement strand
GATAACTAAATAGCCTTAAAAGCGTATAGCGACAAAACCTTAAAAAGAGTCAAAAAGCCGATAAATACCGATGAATAGAGAGTTTAATTAGAAAAGTGCGCGATGATCTTTGGACGAATCGACTATATTAACCTGTTGCCGTTTTACCTTTTTTTGAAACGCTACTATCCGCGCATATTGCAAATGAGCAACTTCAAAAAGGGAGCGCCAAGCGTAATCAACCGCCTTTTTAAGCGCAGAGCGATCGACGCGGGATTTATTTCCAGCATTTGTAGCCGCAATCAAAAAGGCGCGAATCTGGGGATTATCGCCAAAAAAGCGGTAACGAGCGTGTTGGTTTTGGAAGGCGAGTTCGTGGCGGACGCGGAATCGGAAACCTCCAACGCGCTGGCGAAACTTTTGAATCTTACGGGGCGCGTTATGATCGGCGATAAGGCGCTGAAGCTCTACGCCGAAGGCGAAAAAGCCGTCGATCTAGCTTTGGAGTGGCAGAAACGCTACAAACTGCCGTTTGTTTTTTCGCGTCTGTGTTACACAAGCGGCGATCGGCTGATTAAGCGGATCGAAAAGCGGTTTTTGCGACGAATAACGCGGCGCGTTCCGCAGGCGATCTTGCAAGATCGCGCTAAAAAGAACGGCATCGCCGCGTCGGAAATCAGCGCGTATTTAAAGAGGCTGGAATACCGAATCGACAAAAAAGCCGCTAAAGCGCTTAAGAAATTTTTATTTTTAACGAGGAGATTATGAACGTTATTTTTGCGATCTATGAAAAAGAGTATAACGACGTTGTTTGGCACGCTCTGAATTTGGCTACTTCGCTTTTTAACGACGGACACGACGCGAGAATCGCTCTTTGCGCCGATTCGCCGATCGCCAAAGAGGTAAAAGAGGCGAAGCTGCCGATCGAAACCATTCTTTCCGCAAAGAGCGGCTTTTTGGCTTACCTACATCAAAAAGAGACCTTTAGGGCGTTGGCGAGCCGTTTTCGCGTCGATCTGATGGTAAGCTACGGGCAAACGCCATCGGGCGCGACGGCGCTAAAAAAGGCGAGTTTCGCCAACGCGGTTTGCGGCATAGGCGAAAAGATCGCGTGGGTAAAAAGCGCGAAAAAAATTATCGCTTCAAGTAAGGCGGTAAAAACCGATCTGATTACGCGCTACAAAGTAAAGAGCGATCGCGTTTTTATTATCTACGGCGGGCTTGACGCCTTGAGCGAAGACGAACGCGCCAAAAGCCGCGCCGAGATTCGCGCCAAACTGGAGCTAAACGATCAAAATATCCTAATCGGCATATTTGGCGACGTTACCGAAACAAGCGGTCATAAACTGCTGATCGAAGCGCTAACGAGCGATTACAACAAAAATCTGAAGTTGATCGCGTTAGTCGGCGACGATTCGCAGATCGTTCCGTTTAAGAATCTCTGTCGGCAATATAATATCTCGCGCGTCGCCCTTGTCGAAACGCTACAAAAAGGCGATTTGGCGTTGATCTCGGCGCTCGATATTGGAGTCGTCGCCTCTTTTGAGCCAAGCGCAACGGCAAGAAGGGCGATCGAGCTAATTGCGGCGGGCGTGAGCGTCGTAGCGACGAGCGCGAGCGCCGATAGCGAATTGGCAAACGCGCAAAACTGCTTTAGCGAACCATATCCCAACGCCCTTTTGAACGCCATTATCGCGCACGAGGCAAACGACAAAACCGCCGATTGCGCCTCTCTACGCGCCGCTTGGAATGCCCTGATCCGCCTTCGTTAAACCTCGCTAACGTTTGCTTCTACGACGGGTTACGCGGGTCGTAATCGACGGAATTATATTTGCTTGCTTTTTATCAAGGAGCGAGCAATGTTTATCTCTTCGTACGCAACGGCTTTCGCGTCGCAAAACGACCTCTACGCCCTCGATCGCGCCGAAGCGCTCGCGGATAGACAAAAAACCGCGCAAAAGCAAAATGAGGCGCCGATTGAAACGCGATTAGACGCTAAACTAGCTTACGAATCGGCGGCGATTGGAATCGACGGTTTTATCGTAGCCGATATAGGCTCGCGCCTTTTGGACGCAAGCGCGGATACGCAAGGCTATATCGATCGCGCTCTAATTTTACGCGCGCAAAGTTCGCAAGCGCTCGCCAAAGACAATATCAAGGAGGCGATCCAAACCCAAAATATGGTTCTCGCCTCTCGCGGAGAGCCGCCGATCACGCCCGCCGAAGAGCAAAGGCTGATCGCGCGTATCTACGCGATCGCCAAGCAAAAAATCGCGCTTTTGGATAGTTTCGCGCTGAAACTGCGGGGCGAATCGATCGAAATTAGAAGCTAGTTCGGGCAATGGCGAAGATTCTTAATCTGCATTTAAGCTTAATTTGTTAAACTAGTTTCTTATTTTAATAATATGGAGGCAGAGCGATGAATAAACTACTCGCTTTGGCGGCTTGCGCCGTTTTGCCGCTTTGCGCGGCTCAAACTACAGTCGATCTGTTCGCCGCGACCGAAAAGGGCGCGGGAGAAAAGTTAGGAACGGTAAACATTGCCGAAACTGAATACGGGCTTGTTTTTACCCCTTCGCTTAGCGGCGTCGTAAGCGGGATTCACGGGTTTCATATCCACGAAAACGGCAGTTGCGAGCCTAGCTCAAGCGACGGAAAAATAACGCCCGCGGGCAAAGCCGGCGGGCATTTCGATCCGCTAAAAACAGGCGCTCATAAGGGGCCGTTTGATAAAAGCGGGCATTTAGGCGATCTGCCCGCGGTTTATGCCGACAAAGAGGGCAAAGTCGCCTATCCCATTCTTTCGCCAAAGATTAAAAAACTTAGCGAGATTAAAGGTAGAGCGCTTATGCTGCACGTCGGCGGCGACAACCATTCGGATACCCCCGCGCCGCTTGGCGGCGGAGGCGGACGCTTTGCTTGCGGAGTTATTAAATAGCTCTTGCGGCTTATCCGCGCTCCCGCGTAAGCGCGGGGGCGTTTGGCGGGCTTAAACTTTTGAAATTTTTACTTCAAAATCGACCGGTTTATCGCAGAAAAACATCCACGAGCTAACGATAGAATCCGCGCCCGCTTTTACGTAATTTTCTATATTGTCTGGATCGATTCCGCCCGCGATAGCTATATGCGCGTTTGGCGCGAACATTTTAATTTTTTCTACCTCGATCGGCGAAAGTTTATCCAGCTGTAATATGTCCGCGTATGGCGCGAAGCGAATAGCCTCTTCTACGCTTTTTGCCTCGATCGTAATTTTCTTTTCAATCAGACGTTTTTTGATCTCGCGTAGTTTGTTAAAAAGCGTTTCGTCGTTTTCAAAAAAGACGCGATGTTCGTTAAACAATAAAAAGGTTTCGCTAAGAGAGGCTCTATGAACGCTTCCGCCGCCCGATAAAACCGCTTTTAACGATAGCGCCCTTGTTCCCGGTATCGATTTTCTTGTGCAACCGATCGA
>JAISRI010000048.1 GCA_031273735.1 Helicobacteraceae bacterium | reverse complement strand
GTTCGTTATAACAAAAACGCGAACCTACAAATAATACAAGATATTCAATTGGCAAAATGCGCTAAACATTGAAGAAACTCGGATAAGAGCGTATCCGCGATCTTAGCGAGTTTTTATGTTCGATTCAGATTCGCGGAAACGATTGGCGGCTCGCATCAATACGCTTAATAACTCCAAATAATCGCTATAATCAAGATTAACAAAATAAAGCTTGGGTCAAGACTAGTTCATCTAATTCCTAGGCTAAACAAAGCTAGGATAGAATTAGAGGATATCTAAAGTAGGATTTGAACCATAATCAAAAGCGATTTTCTTGATAATATAAACTTTCTTCGGATACAAGCGCAATATATCAAAAGCTACGTAAATTCTAAATAATCATCGGCGCGTCGATATCGTAAGATGGTTTTGCGCCAATATGTTCGACTTTCTTTTTGTAATTAGCCCCTAAATAATAGTAACGCAAACTATCTGTTTTACGATCTATAATCGCCTCGAGCGCGTTTTTAAGTTTTATCCAACGGGCGGGATCGATAACGCATTCAAAAACGGAAAATTGCACGCGTTGCCCATAATTGACGCACGCTTTTGCTACCTTGCGAAGTCGCTTGGCTCCGCCCTCCGTTGAAACCGCTACGTCGTATGTAATCAAAACCATCATAGTTATTTCCAAAAAAACGGCGGATAAGCGTCTAGATCGCCTCTAATATATCGCGCTAAAAGATTAGATTGCAGAAAGAATAACTGCCCGATTTTGACTTTTTCTTCAATGTATGGATGATAGATTTCTTCCTGCTTGCGATTTTGGTACTCTATTAGTATTGTTTTACGCGCGTCGTCGCTCATTGTAACCGCTCCGCTCGCGCTTTTTGTAAAGTCTTTTTTGTTGACTTGCCGCCTATTGATTAACGATAAAACAAGCCGATCGGCGATTACGGGTCTAAACTCTTCAATCATATCTAGCGCCAACGAATGTCTGCCTGAACGATCGCGGTGCAAAAAGCCGACTTGCGGATCAAGTCCTACGGTTTCTAACGCCGATCGAACGTCGTGCGTAAGAATCGTATAAACAAAAGAGAGTAGCGCGTTTACATTATCAAGCGGCGGACGGCGATTGCGATCGGTAAATATAAAATCTTCTTTTTGATCGAGAATCAAATGATTAAAAACGCTAAAATACTCGTATGCGCCTTCTCCTTCGTATCCGCGAGCCCCCTCTACATTTTCCGCGCATGAAACCGATCTGATAAGACGTTTAATGTTTTCAGACGCGGTTTTTAATAAATCGCCATTTACTTTAGCGCCGTGATCGCGAAGCGCTCTATGGATTACGATAAGCGAATTTGATAGTTTCGCGCCAATTATATTTATAGAGGTTAGTAGAGAGGCGATCGGATCGTCCGCTTTGCGGTATTGTTCGCGGCGAAGCAAAACGTTTCCGCTAATAGCGCCGCGCACGGAGGCTAGAAACTTTCCGCGTTCGCTTAAAAAAGAGATTGAAACGTCTTTGCTTGCGCAAAATCCTAATAAAAACGGAGAGCATAATACGTTTCCGAAACACACGATCGAACCTATCGTATGAATAGGATATTGCGCTTTTTTCTCTTTATCGACTTCGACTATTACCGTTTCGCCCTCTTTATGAAGATACGCGCCTTGAGTGCTGACATATAGCGTGTTTAACAGCTTTCGCATAAGCTCGTTAGTCCCGCTTTGATTTGATTTTGCATATAGCGACGAACGGATTTTGTCGTATATTTCGGCATACATAGATCGATAAGCGAACAGGGATCGCATCTTTTCTTTTCATAATTTGCGATCGGAGTCTTTTTGTTCTCGTTAATCGTTCTAATACGATCGATAAGCGCTATCGTCTTTGCGCGAAGCGTTTCATCAATATTCGCAACTGTTCTTCTATGCTCTTGCAGGTAGTAAAACTCTGCGGTTTCTATAGTCAGGTTGAACATCTCTTCGATACACAAAACCTGCGCGCAAATCTGAACGCGATCAACGTCGTTTTCTTTTTTGCGTCCGCGCTTAAACTCAACCGGATTTATGCGCATAGGTTTATGCGATTTTGTATCGCGCCAAATCTCTACGAGATCGCATTTGCCTATAAGTCCAAATTTCAAAGACCTTACCGACATATCATATTCTTGTAAAAAAGATCGCCTTGATTCGCGATGATCGGTATGCACGCGCTCGTGCAAGGCTCTTCCTTCCGCCGTAAAACGATTCTCTTCCCATAGTCGTTCAATATGGATCAGGGCATATTGACGTTCGCAAAACATCGCGTGTTGTAATGCGGAGATCTGGACGAGATCGTTTTCGGCGACAAAGGTATCTAATGAACCTTTAACTTGCATTGTCGATCATGTACCGTCGATTATTTGCGGTTCAAGATCCGGCGTCAGGAGTGTAGCCAACCCAAATGTGCCATCGGGATTCGGGCTAAGAGATCTGTGCACTTTTGCCGAAGAGAATTGCCCAGATCTTGATTTATGCGCCCACCAAATAACTTTCAAAACCTCCATGCTGCCTTCCGGTCTAGCCGACGAAGCGTCATTTTCGAAGAGCGTTTTAAGGGCTTCTTTTATTTTATTGGCATCCTCGTCCGAAAAACCTGTTTTTTCTGCAAGCTGAGCATTTATCGCCCCGTATGTTATGTAAATACCGTTGTCTATACGCCGTTTTACGCCAATAGTATCAGAATCTCGCTTTTCAGGCGGATTATTAGTTTCAAGATTTACAGATCTTGTTATTTGTAAATCTTGCGGAACTAGCGTCTCAACGCTAAAAGCGCTCTGTATAGTTACAGGTCCGCGTATTCCGACTGATACGCTGTTTTTATCTTCGTCGTTTTCGTCTGAATCTTCTTGTTTTTTCTTTCCCTTCCCTTTACCCTTTGCCTTAAACGCAAATACCTGTCCAAAAGCGCGAACGTCAAACCATTTTTTGCATGCCATTTCTCGCGTAGGCGCGCCAGCGGCTTCAAAGCGGGCATATAGAGAGCGATGATCGTCTTTACGGTTATCGTCAGGCTGTACAAATATTTCCTCGCCCATATCCTGCAATCTGTTGCGGATTTTACGTTTTAAACACACGTCTGATACTTCGCCATAGCCCTCGGCATTTTGGCGCGGACGATTTCCATTTAAAGGATCGCCGTTAGGATTAGCGTTTTTTACCGAGAAAATCACGGCAAAGTCAATTTTATGAGTCAGACTCATTTTGTTATTCCTCCTTCGTTGTTTGCTTGTTGTTTTTTCGCGTCGTATAGCTCGTTAGCTATACGATCTATCTCCGCTCTTTCGTGGTAGTATCCCAAGAGATATGAACCGTTAAGAGGCGTATCGTTTTCAAAATCGCCAGACCCCTCTACGAATTTTCCTTTTATCAGCTGAATTTCGTCAAACGCTATTCCTTTAACTCTTTTGAGATGGTAGCTAAGACGTTCATGGATGATGAGCCATGTGCTATGCGGGCGTCTGGAAAACGCATTCATGTAATAAATGGCGCCTGTAACCTTACGATCGCTTTCGGTTTTGCTAAGCGCGTAAGACTCAAGCTTATCCGCTACGCCGAGCAATCTACCATATAGGTAGTCCCTATCATTCCTATCGTGTTCTAAAGCCAATTTGTAATCCTCCTTTTCTCGGTAATTATAAAATTTTCGCACTAGCGCGCACACTGTAGACAATATCTGCTCAAATCCATTTTGATCGAACTTGCCGTCTTTTGTAATGCCAAGCGGATTAGAAATACGGCGAACAGCCGCTGAAATGTAATCTTTAGAGATTTGTTCGCCGTCAAAAATGCAATGTAACAATCTTTCTCTTGCCGCTTTTTTAATTTTATTATAGCTCTTGTCATAAGACTTGCCATAGACGGCTTCAATAATTCTATCAACTGATGGCGCGCCTATGTATACATATTTATATTTTTTCTTCTTTTTGTCCCAAAACCCTTGATGCCATTTGCAATCATTATGCCAATCGGCAATTTTTTCAAGATATTCCGTTTTATCCAATTCTCTGTAAAAAATAATAGAGAATCTGCCCTTTGTTGCGGCGTCTAAAGCGATCACGGCGGTTTTCTCGTGCTTTTCCGGAAGAGATATACCGTAACCAAGAGCTTTTTTTAATGCGCTTGCATAGTCTCGACCGGTTTCTGCGCTAAGTTTAGTTTCTTCGTCTACATCGCTTATTTCCTTGAATTCATCATAGAGGCTTTTTGTGTCGCTAAGAGGCGATGGCAATTTGTCATTTTTGTCAATTGTATATGAAAGAATTACTTGCGTATCGCAATAAATCCCTCTATCGCCAATTAAATATCGCAAAAACTGATGCGCTTTCTGAGACGATTCATAGCCAATCGATAACGCTTCAGAGGATTCTCTGAATTTTCCGCGAAACGTAAAATTTGTTTTGTCGTTGTCTGAGATGAGTTTCGAATTTGCCGATGCGTTTGATATTTTCTTTGGATGAGAAATAGAAACCAATTGTTTATCGCCTGATAAATAGTCTATATCTAGCGCCTTCCCATTTTTCTTTTGTTGCGCAACATAATAATTATGCCAAGCCTCAAAGAAAATCTCGTCTTCCCAAACTTTTGTTTGGGGATTGCGAGGCGTTATTACCTCAAAAATAACGTAAGTTTTATCGCTAACGTCAGGATTTAATAAGACTAAATCTTTAGCGATTGATTTTTTGGAAACATAGTTGTAAATAGCTTTTATTTGTTCCGTTGTGAATTTAGATTCAGCAAAATGTTTAAATTGTTCAATATAAGCCCCAAACTTCTCGCCCTCTCCATTTAAATATTCGTATTGATCAAATACGGGATGTGGATGATATGGGTTCTTTGAACTGGTCCGAGACATACTATATTCGGTTACTGGTATTGTTATAGAAATAATCGTATCTGCAATAATTCTACCTTCTTTCTTTTTTGCTTTTTCAATCTTATCAATACTGATAAGGCTACCCTCTTTGTCTATGGTAATGACGGCGATTATGCCGCCATTGTTTGAAATTGTCGTAGTTGAAAGTGGAAATTTAGACTTCAATGTCTCATAGTTTTTGTCGTAACTTGTCGCTAAGTTTTGCCAAAATCCCATAACTAATTATCCTCCAACAGCTCTATAGCGCTTGCGTCTTCGTCTATGAATGTGAAATTCTTTTTGTTTTCAAATTCTTTTGCCGTCATTTCGCGAACAAATCGCCTAAGCTTTGAGTCGCATTCTATTGGCGACGGAAACTTGATGACGCCATTTGTCATTTTTGCTTTCCATAATCGAACGGAAAGCTCGTCTTTGCCCGTTTCGTCAGGATAATCAAAGCCGTGAAATTGGATGCCGAAATCCAAGTCGCCATAACTATCATAAAACCCTTCGCCTTCGCCAAAAATGCATGGTTCCACATAGCCTTGGCACTCTCGCGTTCCGAGAAAAATATCTCTCCGTCCGCCTTTAACGATACTGCGTTTTGCCATTTCGCTATGCTTATTCTTATTTCTATCGGCTTCAAGATTTCCCCGATTTAGGTTCCACTCAAAATGCGCGGCTATTTGATATTCAACATCTTTTAAATAAGTATAATACGCAAGTTCATTTCCGCCGCTCATTTTGATTGGTTTAATTCCTTTTGATTCTGTTTGAATTTTTCTCATTATACGCGCGGCGTCGATATGCCAGATAAGCGTCGGTTTCCAATACACGCTTTCGACTATCCCTTTCAGCGCCTGATAAGTCGGCGCCTGATAGGAGAATTTTTCGCCGCCAACGCGAGTGATCGGATCGGAAAATAAAGCGTATCTGCCATATACCTTAAATTCTATCGAATTTTGTTTATTGCTCACTTTGTGCCTCAATCGCCAACGTACATAAATGAAAACTTATCCTCAAGCAATAACCCCGCTTTGTCGTCATAATATTCGCTACTCAATAGATAAAAGGTATCGTCGATCATTGTTATGGCTCCCGCTTTCTCTAATTTGTTAAGGACGTATGAATAAACGGAAATCGTATATTTTTGTAATTTCTTTAGGGTATTCATTTTATCTTTGAGATTATATTCTGCTTTGAGCCGTTCTACCAATTTCATAGCGCCGCCATAAGGAACCACAATCCCTGTTTGTCCCCTATCAATAACGGAAAACTTATCCGCCGCTGATTTGAAAGCGCACGGTAAACCCTGATATTTGCGTTGATTTTGCTCTTCATACGCCGTAACCTCCAGCGTGTTATGGTTTAGTAGATCATATACTTTTGTAGATTTGGCGACATTGTAATCCATTTTATCTTTTTGCCTATGAAAATAATACTTATAAAACAAGTCTAATGCGTCATCGCTCAAAAGATTTTTGGATCGTTTTTCACAAAAGACTATCTTTGTGGCTCTTTTACCATCTTCGATTTCTGGCAGGAGCGAAAGGCGCTCGTCCTTTATATTGACAACATATACTTCTTGAAGAGTGGCGCTTTCGCCATTTCGATTGCAACGTCCTGCTGCCTGCACAATACTATCAAGTCCGGCTCCTGCGCGAATGACGCAATCAAACGAAATATCTACGCCAGCCTCAATTAATTGCGTGCTTATACACAAAACCGGGCGTTCTTTATTCAAGTTCTCGCGAGTCTGATCCAGCGTTTTAGACCTATGTTCTGGACACAAGTCGGTAGTTAAAAATGCCTTTTCGTATTTGAAACATTTGCACATATTATACAAACTCTTAACCTCGTACTTGGTGTTCAAAATAACAAGCGTATTTTTACCAAAATCTAATTGAGATTGCGTAAATTGTGCAAGTTCCTCTATCGTCCAGCCTTCGGGTTTAGTTTTATCGATAATAATTGCGCGATTAAAACATTTAAGGTCTTTTGCGCAGATGCTTGTAAGGCTTGAATTCTTAGAAAGTAAAATGGGACGACACACTTTATCTAAACTCGGTTGCGTGGCAGTGCATAAAAGAACGGTTGTTTTGCCGAAAATATGCAAAAAATTGATCGCGTCGTTAAAAAGATGAACGCATTTAATTGGCAACGCTTGTACTTCGTCAAAAATGACGACAGAGTTTGCCATATTATGAAATTTTCGTAGTTTTGAGGCTTTATTAGAGTAAATTGTCTCTAAAAATTGAACCATTGTAGTAAGAATTATTGGACTATCCCAACGAGATGTTAAGAGCTTGTATTCGTTTTCGTCTTCTTCATTTTCGGGAATATCTATATTTGAATGATGTTCTAAAACAAAATTATCGTCTTTTGAGCAATTTAAAGCCTCGCGGATAGTTTTTGCCGTTTGGTCAAGTATGGACAAATAGGGAATAACGTAAATAATACGATCTAACCCGCGTTCTTGCGCATGTTTTAAGGCAAAACGTAAACTTGATAACGTTTTACCTCCCCCTGTTGGAACGCAAAGAGTATAGATTCCCCGCTCTCGTTTGCCGGCCTCTCCGCATTGATCTGAAATCATTTTTCTTATACGACTAATATTGATGTTTGCTTCTGATTTGACGCAGTTAAGATGATTTTCCAGTTCTTCAATGCGCTTTGTCCAATTAGGACTACTTTGTTCTATTTCATTTTCAATATTCCATCTGGCGGCATCGCACCTATCGGCATCCACAAGGCAGGAAAAAAGCGCTTTAGTAAAAAGGTGTAACGTAAAAAGCCCATTGAGTTTTTTTTCTTTGCATATGTTGAGCGCCTTAGAGATTTCATCAACACATAACTTTGCGAAATCTTGTCGCATCAAAATCTCGTTTTCAAACGCTTTTTTTGCTTCAACATAATATAATTTGCTATCGTATTTTTCTATTTTTTCATAAATAGGCTTTTTGCCGTTAGATACCCCGTCGTATAAACCGCCATGGTGCGCCGCTACTATATTTGCGATGATTTCTGCGATCAGCGGTTCTTGGATTTTTTCCAAAATAAACCTTGATCCCTGAAAAGCATGGATTATATCGCCTCGCCTAACGTCTCCGTCTTTTATGCTTTCTATAATATACGCTTGAAACGCTTTTGTATACTTTCCTAGATCGTGTACCAAGCCTATAAAATACGCAATATTTTCCGCGCCAAAAATTGCGCCAAATTTGCGCGCAAGTCGCGCCACATTCTCTAAATGCGTTGCTAGCGGCTGATTTTTGCGCGCCAAATATTTGTCTTTTCGAGTCTTTTTCAAGCTTAACTCCTTTATTAAAATCGCTACGGCGGCGGCATGCGTCTTTTCGTGGGTTATGGATACGCAAAGCGAACTAACGCCGAAGCGTTTGGCGGCTTGATCGCTTAAAACCGCGTAGGGCGCGCCCCTTTCGTCGTTTTTGATCGT
>JAISRI010000042.1 GCA_031273735.1 Helicobacteraceae bacterium | reverse complement strand
CCGATCGTTTCTAGCTTCGTTGGTATTTAGGCTTGTGGTTGGTAAGTTCTGCTTGAAGGCGGGGTTAGAGGGTCAATTTAGGCGAAAAACGGCTTACTCACTCCTTCTCTCTCTCTCTCTCGGCGGAGAAAGATTCGTTTATGGTTTGAGATACCATAGGAAACTCCTTTTGGGACTTATAAACTTGACGTTTGAACCAAATTGACGGCGGTCATTGTAGCATAGAATATTTGAAAAAGCGCCTAAATCGAGAAATTTTTGCGAAAGTTTTGAGGGTTTTTTTGCGTTTTTGCGTTTTATACGGGATTTTAGCACCCCTCGCCATTCCCGCCTTCCGCGCTTTGCGCCGCCGAAGTTTTTGCGCTTTGGCAAGGTTAAGCGCGTCAAGGGGGGTATCCCCGCGCGCGAAGCGATAGGCTGTATCCCCGCCTATGTTGGAATAACGCTTCTATTTGTGGGTATCCCCGCGCGCGAAGCGATAGGCTGTATCCCAACCGTCCATCGCATAGCGGGCGCAGGGGAAAGACGCGCCCGAAGCCAAAGCGTAAAAACGAGGAACAAGGCGCAACCGCGCGTCGATTTTTTTGCCTTCTTTCTTGTTCGCGCAAGAAAGAAGGGCGCGAAAGCGCTTGGGCTTTTGCGAAACAAAAACCTATCAAAGAGAAACTAGCTAATGCCGTCTATACTACTATTAGATTTTAAGTCCTAATAGAACGTCTAGCATCTGCTGGATCGTGGTAACGACTTTTGCGTTTGCCGCATAGCCCGCTTGGAAGCGCGTTAGATTGATCAACTCTTCGTCGACATTGACGTGGCTAATAGAGCTAAATTGCGCCCCTACGCTATTTTCAACCGCCGTCGCCGTTTCCAGCGCCGTGATCGAGGTCGCGGTAGTTTCCGCAAGCGATCCCGCTATAAACTTATAACGCCCCATAATCGTTTCGCTTGTTACCGATCCGTTAAGATGAAAAAACGAAACGTTTTGATATTGGAGTTGCTGCATAGCGTTTGCGATTTCATTATTGCCTATCACAGGCAAATCGTAGGCTTGAATCTTTGCTGGATCCTCTTTGAGCTCTCTAGCTAAATCTATGTCCTTCGCACTCGATCCGCTAAAAAACTTATTTAAGCCGATCGCGCCCGCAAAACCGGTTCCGTTATCAACGATATTAAAGTAAAGCTCGGCGTTTGGATCTTGAACGTCG
Organism: Helicobacteraceae bacterium; assembly: GCA_031273735.1. Taxonomy (GTDB): domain Bacteria; phylum Campylobacterota; class Campylobacteria; order Campylobacterales; family SZUA-545; genus JAIRNH01. Next base: position 4,028 of record JAISRI010000042.1, on the reverse strand, counting down.
ATCTGAAAGCGGTTGCCGCTAAATCTTGCGTAGATATGGTTATCGACGTCGTTTGTCATATCGTTATCTTTATTGTCGTCGATATATGGCATATTGATCTGCGCCGCGATCCCGTCGAGAGTAGAATATAACGGATTGGTAGAAGTTTTGTCAATCTTAATCTCTCTTTGGGCTATCATAACGCCGTTGCCGTCGTATACGCCAATCGTAAAAGTTCCGTCCTCGATCGTAAATGGAATATCGATCGCGTCGACGACGTCAAGCCGTTTCGCGCCCGTCATATTTAACGCGCCGCGAACCAAAGAATGATCTTCCGAAATTAGTAAAGCGCCAAGTTTGGTCGAGTTGCCGGTAGTTCCCGTTACAAGCCCCAACTGCCCTCCCTGCACGATCGCTTCGCCGTCGAGATTTCTCGCGTTTAATTCCGCGTTGATCGCTTCGGCGATTAGTTGCAAACTCATATACGTAGGATCAATATGAATTACAATATCTTGTTGAATACGCGTTCCGTCTCGGTTATACGCAGCGATAACCATATCGCCCTCTTGCACTTTGCTTAATAAAATATCTTTGCCAAGCTCCGCGATCGGAATCGCTTTTGCTTGTCTCGCGGTTAAGCCTACTGTATCTCCGATTATATCGCTTGTCATACTTGTCGTAGCGCCAGAAGCGTAAACCTGATTCGTCGATTGAATAAGCCCTCGCGCAAAAACGTCTAAAGCGTCTTTATATTTTTGCAGAATACCGTCGGCGGCTTCGCCCGTTTCCTTGTTAAAAGTTCTTCCGCGCAAATCCAAAATAGCGCCGAGTTTTCCGCCCGTTATATCTTTGCTAATATCGATCAGCGTTAGATCGCGTTGCTGAAAATAGATAGCGTTTTGCGCACCCGCGGAGTTTTCCGCCGCGTTTGCGGTTAGCGGGTGGAAGCTGTTATCATTTACGATCGCAAAGCCGCCTATTAGGATCGAATAATTCTCGTCGTAATCGGCGACGTTTGTATCGGTTTTCGTCATCGTCTGCAAACCGGTTTTGATAATCTGCGCGCCCGTAAGTTTTTGTAGTTGCAACTCAAGGTTATCGCGTTCGTCGCGCAACTGATTTGCGTGGGCGTAATTACTAGCTTCCAGCGTTCGTATTTTGGAGTTGATCGTAGCGATCTCTTGCGCTAATTTATTAACCTCGCTTACGGCGCTAACAAGCAAAATATCTTCAAGTTTTTGCATATCGCTTAACTTTGCGCGAATCTGTTGCAAACTTGATCCTAAATTTTTTGCCGCTTCGGCTAAGACGGTTTTTTGCGAGCTTTCCGTAGGGTTTGCCGAGAGTTTCTGCCAAGCGTTAAAGTAGTTGATCAGATCGCGCTGAACGCCCGCTTCGTCAATATCGGGAAAATACTCCGAAATCTCCGTAAGCGTTTGCGCCATATAGGTTTGAAACTCTAAGTTTGTCTCCGCGTCGCGATAACGCGAATAAACAAACTCGTTATGAACGCGAATTACCTGATCAACTTTCGCGCCCGTGCCAATATCACCCGGATTAACGTGCAGGGAAAAACGGGAGCTAATATCGACTTTTTGACGCGTATAACTCGTATTTGACGCGTTGGCTATATTATTTGAAATAATATCTGTGGCAAGTTGCGAAACTTGCAAACCGGAATAGCTAGTCCAAAGCGCGGACATTAAAGACATAATCAGCCCCTTATTTGCAAAAAGCCCGCAGGCGAAAGTTTAGTCGCGCCGTAGCCGTTTGATTCGCTGGGTAAAACGGCGTTTAACAGAGAGTTGTAAAACTCGCCGATCGTAAGCGCGAGCGAAGCGAAACGCTTATTTAAGTTGCGAAGGTTTAGAAGCGAATCTCTAAGTTTTTCTAAAAGCGCGCGTTCGTTTTCGCTAATAACGCTTACAAAGTCTCCGTTTGGAGCGGTTTCTATCGCCTTTGCAATCGTTTGATCCAAAAGCGTTTTTTGCGCCTCGAAAGAAGCCGCGAGCTCTTCTTTGGTCTTTATGCGATTAAAAATCTCGTCGTGTTTTGCCTCTTTAATACTCGCCAAATCGAACTTTGTAATCTCGATAAGTTTTTCTAGCGTTTCGTTTGCGATCTCTAATTCTCGCGCGATCATCTGTCGCTCCTTTTATATTGTAAAAGAGCTAAGATTCGGAGTTAAATCAAGGCTTCGACAACCTTTTTAGCGGTTTGTTCAAGGTTAAACTTATAGGTTCCCTTTTCCAAACCCTCTTTGATCTCCTCAATCTTGCTCTGCGTTTTTTGAACCTCTTGCGCCTTTGCGTCGCCTTTCGTAGCGATGACGACGTTTGCGCTTCCTACTTGATTTTGCGCGATCGGGGTTAACATTTTCTATCCTTTTTCCAGTTTTGGGCTTAATTTATTCCCAACTAAATCGGCAACATTCATTTTTCTTTAACCTCGCTTTGAAGAAAATTAAAGAGCGCCTCGCTATAACCGAACCCGCCCGATAGCGCCGAAGCCAAACTTTCGTGATAGAGCGATCGGTAGATCTCGCTCCCCGCGCTTTTGCCAAATAACGGATCTTCGGCGGGCATAGCGATATCCAACATCTGCTTCAACAAGATCGCCTCGAAAGCGTCGGTCTGCTCTCTTAACGCGGCTTTGGAATTTGGCGACTTTTCAATTACGTTTCCTAAAATCGCGTTTCGCGGTAGCGTCGATTCTATGGTTTCAAACATCAGTAAACCTCCAATTCCGCTTCGAGCGCGCCCGATCGTTTCAAAGCCTGCATAACGGCTATCACGTCGTTCGCGCCCGCGCCTATCTGTTGCAAAGCGCCCGCCACGTTCGCCACCGTCAAAGGCGCGCCATCGGGAGACAAACTCTCGTCAATATTAAGCGTGATCGCGTTGTGAGTCAGCACGACGGGACGCACGCGAATATCTGCGCCCGCGACGATCGAACCGCTCTTTTCGTCGATCGTTACCTTGCGTTTGATTACGATCGGCGCGTCGATATTGCCAACCTCCGATAAAAACTCGACCATAGTGATCTCTTTTGGCTTTTTCAGGTTGATCGAACGCGAATCGGCGGCGATCGCAACCTTTGATCCGTAACGGGCGTTGATTCTGTTTTGAATGGCTACGGCGTTATCCAAACTGCTCTCTTTCAGGCTTAAAACCGCCGTTTCACGCCCCGCGAGATCGTAGCGAATCTCCTGCTCGACAATCGCGCCGCCGTTAATCCGTCCGCTGTTTGTCTGCGCCGCGCCGACGGTAGAAACGACTCCCTGCGCCAAAGCGTAGATATTATTATCCGCGCCTTTTAACGCCGTCATCAATAGCGTTCCGCCGCGAAGGCTTTTCGCGTCGCCGATCGAACCTATTTGAACGTCGATTCGATCGCCTTGCCTCGCAAACGGCTCGAGTTTTGCCATCACCATCACCGCCGCGACGTTTTTGCTATTGACGTCGCTCTGCGAAACCTTGATATTGACGTTCTGCAATAGGTTGGCGAGCGTTTGCGTCGTGATCGCGCCCGTCGTGCCGTCGCCCGTGCCGTTCAAACCCACGACCAAACCAAACCCCATCAGTTGGTTGTCGCGGATACCGACGACGTTTGTCGCCTCTTTGATCGGTTGGGCTAAAAGCGAATTGACCAGTATAAACAAAAACAGAATCGCCGCAATTCGCCGCGCCGCACATTCAAACCGATCCAACTGCCGATCGTCGCCGCTAAAGAACGAAACAAGTTTTATCATTACCGCTCCAATTCAAGGCGTTTGCCCCAAACTTAGCAATTATCGTTCCGAAATCGCCGCTTTACCGCTATTTCCGCAAACTTTAGCGTATTTATGCAATCTTGCGCAAAATCATTGAAAAGATTAAAAAAATAGCTTGATTTTTAACGAATGTTTAGTAGAATATCGCGTTTCTGATTTCACAACAAGGAGTTTTCCAATGTTTGAGTCTTTTAGGTTGGGAGTTATCGCGGCCGGGGCCGCCCCCCCCCCCGGGGGGGGGCGGGGTGATGCGGGGGGATAGGGTGTGGAGTGAGGG
>JAISRI010000040.1 GCA_031273735.1 Helicobacteraceae bacterium | reverse complement strand
AACATTGATAAGGTTAGTCATATTGCGTTAGGAGCATAGCCTACGTTATTTATTAACGCCCGCTTGATCGCCGCTTGTTTTACGCGCTTTTGATCGCCGCGCTTCTGTTCGCAAGCCTTTTTTCGCGTTCGGTTTCTTGCTCTTTATACAAAACCGCGCAACCTTTCGCAAGCTCTCGAACGCGCAAAATAAATTGCGCTCGCTCCGTCTGCCCGATCGCTTTTCTTGCGTCTAATTGATTAAAGGCGTGGCTGGCGATCAAGCACTGATCGTAAGCGCATAGCGGCAGTCCCGCCGCTAATATATTTTTACACTCTTTGAAAGCGGCTTCAAACTGCTTAAATAGCATATCGGTATCGGCGATCTCAAAATGGTATTTGCTAAACTCAAATTCGTTTTCAAAATGCGCGTCGCCATAAGTAAATCGTTCGTTGTATTTAATGTCGAAAACGTTATCTACGTTTTGCAAATACATCGCCAATCTTTCCGCGCCGTAAGTGATCTCTACCGCTACGGGATCGCATGGCAAACCGCCCACTTGTTGAAAATAGGTAAATTGCGTTATTTCCATACCGTCCAACCATACTTCCCAACCAAGCCCCCACGCGCCCAAAGTGGGCGATTCCCAGTTGTCTTCCACAAAACGAATATCGTGTTTTTTTATGTCTAGTCCAAGATATTCAAGGCTTTTTAGATAAAGCGTTTGAACGTCGTTCGGAGAGGGTTTTATTAAAACCTGAAACTGATAATAGGCGCCTAGCCTATTTGGATTTTCGCCGTAGCGCCCGTCGGTCGGTCGGCGGCTAGGAGCTACATACGCCGCGCTCCAACTTTTACTATCGAGACTTCGCAGAAGCGTCGCGGGGTGAAACGTTCCCGCGCCAGCGGGGTAGTCGTATGGCTGAACGATCGCGCAACCTTGATCGCGCCAATAGCTCTGGAGTTTTAAGAGCAGATCGCTAAAATATATCATCTTTTCGGCTTTCTTTCGTCAATAATGAGCGGATTTTACTCGATCGCGGCTTTGGCTCTCGCAATCGCGATTAAATAAACCGCAAAAAATCCGATCTAGCGCATATGATCAGCTTTTCTATTAGCGGCGCCGTTTATGAAAAAGAGACGGTTAGATTTACAAACCAATACGCCAAACCTAAACCGACGCAAAAAGCGCTTTCTACAGCCTTGAAGGCAAATACGTATACGGGCGAAAAGATCGTTTATGTAGAAACGCGCTTTCGCGATCTGTAAGACGAAATAAAGCTGATACCGTTACGCCTTGATAGCCGCTTAATCGATCGTTTAGCTACAAAGTTTGGACGCGGTGGCGTTAAACGCGATAACGAGGGCGATATAACGCTAGATCTTGGCGCGGAAAAGTTTATCGCGGGATACTATCTATCGCTTGCGAAAACTCGCGGTATAGAGCGGGCGGGTTTAAGCCCGTCGAGCTATTCGCAAAATACGATCGATTTAATATAAGCGTAAACGCGCCAAACGTTAATTTTGGCTTTAATTACGCGGGCGGTGAAACGTTAAATATTTTCGCGCATAGCTCTCGCGCTAAACGATCGTTTTTAGAGCAAAGGGCGATCGTTAAAATCGGCGAAAGAAGTATAGACGCGCTCGATCGGTTTTTGCAAGGGCTTAAACAATCTTTAAGCAAAAGCGACTATATCGCTATCGGAACGAGCTTTGCGGCGGCGGCGATTGGGAGCGATTTTCATAGCGCGATGTTAAAAATCGCCGAAAAAACGATGAGCGCGGATTCGATTGAAGAGGCGTTAAATATGGCGCTTTTATCCGATCGCAATTTGACGGAAAATAGAGCTAAACGAGATGGTTTTAACGAGCGAGAACGGCGTAAAAAACGTAGAGGATTTGCTTGCGGGTTTGACAAACGCTTACATATAAAAAGCGCGAGAGTTAATGCGAAGCGATATTGACGCTGAAATCAAAAAAAGCGTTGCAAACAAGCGGCTTTATACACAATTTTGATAAAGTCAAAACCGAGTCTTTGCGCGTTATTAGTATAGATGAGATTGAGTTTGCTATAGATCGTCTTAAAAACCTGCAAAAGCCAGAGGAAACAAGCAATGAGAAAACAGAACAAACGCAAAGAGAAATAATCCAAGAAGAAGCCGCGCAAATTCTTAAAAAATATCTTACGAACTACGAAGAGTTTTTGATATACGATCAAAGCGGTATTTTAGGGAAAAACTACTACTTTAACCCGCTTGATTACGGGGTAGAGCCAAAAGAGATAAACGATCGCGCCGAGCGGTTAAACGGCGAATATAGAAACGCGAAAATCTCAAAATCGTTCGCCGACGAGGAGCCCAAAAAGATCGACGCAGACTTAAAATTATGGCGCTCGGCGGATTTAGACGGTATAGGCGGCAAAACTCCCGATTTTACTCGCGAGCCGCTGGCTGGAGTTTTTTGAAACAAACGCGGCATTAACAAGGCGGAACGCTAACGCGACGATCGAAAAAGCCGCCGCGATCTTAAACGAAGCAAAAACGCTTTGGCAAAACAAACTGCTTAACATAGCGGCATAACGCGCCGCAATTTAGAGCGTTATTTCGGCGTTTCTATTCGTAAGCGGGTCAAACCCCGCAAAAAGCCGAAATGGCGGCAAATAATGGAAAAAACCCGCGATCGGGAGAAAAAAGCGCAAAATCGAAATTTTGGCTTAAACCTCTTTTTTGCCGCCGCCATTTAATAATTCTTTAAGGTTCTCTTCTGTAGTATTACAAAATCCAAAAAAATATGAAAGGCGAGAGATGAATCAGTTTCTCAAGTCCGCGAGCGTCATTGCGGTTCTAGTCGTGCCCCTATCGGCGCATTTTCAGGCGGTTATTACCGATAAGAGCGTAGTGGAGCAGGGCGACAAACCGACGATCGCGATTCGCTACGAATTCACGCACCCCTTCGAGCAAGAGGTTATGAATATGATCAAGCCGACCGAAGCGGGCGTGTTTGTCGACGGCGAAAAAACCTCGATTCTTGGTTCGCTTAAAGAGTCGAAAAAGAATAAGCAGAGCGTTTGGAGCGCCTCTTACGCGGTGAAAAGTCCGGGCGTCTATCAATTTTTCGTCGATCCCGCGCCATATTTTGAACCTGCGGAAAATAAGTTTATCCGCCATCAAACCAAGACGATCGTTAATGCTTTTGGAGCGGACGAAGGTTGGGATACGCCAATAGGCTTAAAAGCCGAAATTATCCCGCTTGCCCGCCCATATTCCGTTTTAACGGGCGGGTTGTTTTCCGCGCAGGTTTTATATAAAGGAAAAGCGGCGGCTAATACGGAAGTAGAGATCGAGTATTACAACGAAAACGCGAAGCTAAAAGCGCCAAACGATTCGTATGTAACGCTAGTTACGAAAACCGACGCGAACGGCGTTTTTCACGCGGCTTTGCCTCTTGAAGGTTGGTGGGGTTTTGCGGCGTTAATCGACGACGACGAGACGATCGAGAAAAACGGCGTAAAATACCCGATCGAACTTGGCGCGGTTTTGTGGATTAAAACGCAAAGTTATAAAAAATAACGCGCATAAAAAAGCGGGGATAAAATGCATATAGCCGAAGGGGTTTTACGCTCTGAAATCTTAACGGTTGGTTGGGCGCTTGGCGCTTCGGCTCTGTGCTATTCTCTCGCGACGCTAAAAAACGAAGAGATACCAAAAGCGGCGGCGTGTTCCGCGCTCTTTTTCTTAGCGTCATTTATTCATATTCCTATCGGAATTACTAGCGTTCATCTGATCTTAAACGGAATCATTGGCGCCTTGTTGGGTTTTCGCGCTTTTGCGGCGATCGGCGTAGCGTTAATTATGCAGGCGCTTTTATTTGGCTTTGGCGGTTTAAGCGTTTATGGCGTTAATCTTTGTATACTTGCCGCGCCGTCGCTTTTAGGCTGGTTTTTTATATCGCTTATTCCTAAAGAGGCGCGTAAAAAAACCGAAGCGTTTATTTGGAAAAAACGGATTGTTTGGTTTTTGATCGGATTTTTTCCCGTTCTTTTTGGCGCTATTTTGCTTTCTAGCGTTTTGGCGTTTAACGGAAAAGGATTTTTAGAAGCGGCAGGATTTGCGTTTATAGCGCATTTGCCGATCGCGTTAATTGAGGGAATCATCACGCTTTGCGCGCTTATTTATATCGAACGGGTCAATCCGAAATTGGCGGCGTTATGAGGGTTTTCGCGCTGATTTTCGCCCTTGTAGTTTCGGCTTTCGCGCATAGGATTAATCTATTCGTTACCGACGAAAACTCTACGATCTATATCCAAAGCTATTTCACAAAATCCGCGCCCTGTATGGAGTGCGATATAACTATTTTGAACCTTGAAGGAAAAGAGCTTTTTAAGGCAAAAACGGACGAAAAAGGCAGAGCCGCGATAAGGGTTGGCGATCAAAAAATCGTCGTTCGCGTCGATGGCGGTATGGGACATCAAGCGGAGCAAATATACGAGCTGACGGGCGAAATCGCGCAAGAGCAAGAAGAGCCGCTTTGGCTGACAATTTTGAAATTTGTCTTTTCGCTTGCTACGATCGTTTTATTTTTTGGGGTTATATGGTTAATCAAGAAACGTTCGCGGAGCGAATAATCTGCCTTATCGTCTATTCTATCGCGATCGCGCCGAGCGATTCGATTTTTGCGCCTATGATCGTTTTGCCGATCGTTTTAGCCTATATTTTGCGACGCGATCTATCGATTACGCTTAAACGTTTGGCGTTTTTGAATACATTTATTATTATTATCGCGGCAAGCCTTTTATTCAATGAAGAAAATCGCTTGGCGCTTTTGATCTTTATTCGATCGAATATGCTTTTGTTTGTTTCGTTAATCTTATTTGCCCGCGCCGATAGCGCCGCGATCGCGCTAGGTTTTTCCAAATTAAGAGCGCCGAAAAAATTTGTCGCTTTGCTATTCTTTACGGCAAAACTTATTAGTATACTTAGATCGGAGTTCGATCGCTTTCGCCGCGCTCTGTTTTTGCGAAGCTTCCGCTTAAAAACCAATACGATAAGCTATCGTTTGATCGCCTCTTTTTTGGGTTTATTGATAATCAAATGTTTCAAACGCGCCGACGCGCTTAGAAAAACGATGATTTTGCGCGGGTTTAACGGCAAAATCTTAACGTTAAACGAGCCTCGTATAGAGCTTTTTAATCTTTTATTCGCCGCGATCGCCGCGCTATCGTTTATACGCTTAGGAGCGTTATTTTAACGCGCCTTTTAAGAAGCGGTTCCACTCCGCTTGTTTATTATCGTCGTAAATACGCGCGGGAGTAATAAGGCGCGCGATATATAAGCGATCTTTATAACGTTTTTCTATCTCTATCCATTTCGCTTTTATATTGGGAACGCCGCTAAAGGTTTTTCTGGTTAAAGCGATCCGTTTTAGGTTTGGCGTTTTTTCGATCGTCTCTTTTATATCGCGCCATTTTGTTACGATTCTTTCTAAACTTTCGTCTTTGAAATCCTCCAACCGATCGGCGCTTACTTCCGCGATCAGATCGATAAAGTCGATCTTATATTTTTCGCAAAAGATCATTTTCGCCTCTTTTGCGCTATTCTTTAGCGATCTTTCGCCAAAAGCGATCGGCAAAATACGCCATAAATAATTTTGCTTTCTGCTGTAAAAGAAATCGGCGCTATTGTTTGGCGCGTCTGGATTAAAGGTTCCAACGATCAGCGTTTCGGTTCGCGGCGATATAGCGCGATCGTAAAACTTGTGCTTTATCGGCATATTCCCTCTTTTTATTTTTAGCTAAGTTTTAATATTTAACCTGCTATTATCTCTAAAAAATATATGGAGCGCCATTGAGCTGTTCGCTTACCATCAAAAACTTAGAGCTTTGGCGCGGCGAAAATAGACTTTGCGATTCTATAGATTTAACGATCGCGCACAAAGAAAAAATCGCCGTTATAGGACACAACGGAAGCGGCAAAACGACGCTTTTAGAAACGATCGTAGGGTTTTGCCCGATCAAAAGCGGCGAAATCGCGCTATTCGATCAAGAGGCGGTCGATCTAAAAAACGTAGGTTATCTTTTGCAAGACGCGGACGATCATTTTCTTTTGCCGATCGTGGAGGACGACATAGCGTTTTCGCTTTTGGCAAGAGGAATCGATCGCGAAATTGCAGCCAAAAAAACCGCCGATATTTTAGTTAAACTTGGCATAGAACGGCTTGCGAAAAACGTCGTTTATCATTTAAGCGGAGGCGAAAAAAAGCTAGTCGCTTTGGCGGGCATTTTGATTGGCGATCCGAAGCTGTTGTTGCTTGACGAACCTACCGCTGCGCTCGATTACGCCGCGCAAATTAGGCTTGTCGAAATCCTGCAAAAACTTGATATAAGTATGGCGATCGTCTCGCACGACAGAGAGTTTTTGGAACAAATCGCGAACCGATTTTATATGCTAACGCCGCAAGGTTTGCGTCCGATCGAGGGCTACGAACGCTTTATTACGCACAGCCACGACAATCTGCCGCCGCATACGCATTAAATTAAAACGGGTAAAATACGTTTAGTTCTAAATAAGGAAAGCAAATGAGATTGGCGGCGGCATTTTTTCTAATAGGAGCGTTAATGTGGGGAGCGGAGTTTAAGGATAGCGAATTGGCGGTAAAGAAAATCGCGCTTTTTTCGAGCGGCGTAGGTTTTTACGAATTGGGCGGCGAGCTTAACGGCGCGAGCAAGATCGCCCTCTCTTTTGACCGATCGCAAATGGACGACGTTTTGAAGTCGCTTGCAATTTACGATTCGTCGAGCGTTTCGCCGTTTATCAGCTACGCGGGCGAGGAGACGATCGAACGCGCTTTACAGAGTTTGCGAATCGACCTAAAAGGCAAACCAACGATCGAAAATATACTTTTAAGCCTTAAGGGCGAAAGCGTCGAGATTGCCGCGCCAAACAAGGTCATCGGCAAAATCGTCGGCGTTCAGACGCGCCAGAGCGCTAAAGACGGGGCGAGTTTTGAAGAGAGCGTTTTGACGCTTTTTAGCGACGGCAAGCTAACGCAAACGACTATTAAAGAGATCGAAAGTTATAGATTTACCGACCCAAAAATCAACGAAACGCTTGAAAAAGCGCTGTTGTTTTTGGCAAGCGCCAACAACGGCGATCGGCGCGTTTTGAACCTATATCTCGACGGAAAGAAAAAGCGCGAAGTTACGACGAGTTTTGTGATCGAAGCGCCAGTTTGGAAGGCGAATTATCGTTTAGATTTAAGCCCTCAAAAGCCGTTTTTGCAGGGGTGGGCGATTATCGACAACGCAAGCGATTCCGATTGGAATAACGTCGAGCTTTCGCTAGTCGTCGGTCGCCCCGTTAGCTTTAGACAGCCCTATTACGCCCCGTTTTATACCAAGCGCCCCGAACTGCCTCTTATGATCGAAGGTTTCGCGCAAGCTACGACATACGAAAGCGGTTACGCGCAAGCGGCGACGGCGGATACGGCGTTTAACGCCAATAAATCTTTTTCGCGCTCGAAAGCGGTAGAAAGCGAGGCGTATTTTGAAGCGGCATACGGAGCGGACGCGCAGCCCGCGCCGTTTGCCCAAAACTATGAAACGGCTTTAGCAAAAGCGGCGGGAGAGCAGTTTGTCTATACTCTTAAAAATAAAATTACGCTCGCAAGACGGCAAAGCGCTATGGCGCCGCTTACGCAGGGCGCGATCGACGCTAGAAAAGTCGTTATATTTAGCGAAAAAAGAGGGCAAAACCCTACGCTAGGCGTAGAGCTGAAAAACTCGTTAGATATTAAATTGCCCGCAGGCGCGATTAGCGTTTATGACGGCGGCGTTTATGCGGGCGACGCGCTTTTAGAGTTTCTGCCGCAAAACGAAAAACGGCTGATTGGTTACGGCGACGATCTAAGCGTTCGCGGGATCGTTAATCAAAGAGTCAATAGCTCGATCGACAGCGTTAAAATTGCTAAAGGCGTTATGACGATCGCTTCAAAAAGCGTTTATTATAAAGAATACGCTTTCAAAAACAACTCCAATAGCGCAAAAACTCTGATTTTAGAACACCCGATCGCATATAACTCCAAGCTGATCGAACCCAGCAAACCTTTAGAAAAAACCGAATCGCTCTATCGGTTTGAAGTCGCTCTAAACGCGAATAAAGAAACAAAGTTTAGCGTTGCGGAGGAGAGCAGAACGAAAAATCAAATAACGATTTTAGACGTTCCTTATAATACCTTGCTTGTTTATATCGACAACGTTTCTTACCCTAAAGAGGTTAGAGAGGCGTTGGAAAAAGCCGCGCCATACGCGCTAGAGCTAGATTCCGCAAAGATCGCTTTAGCCGCCGCGCAAAAAAATCTTGAACGAAAGAGTAAAGATCAAGATCGTATTCGTCAAAATCTCGTCGCCGTAGGAGCCGATAGCGCGCAGGGCAAAAACTACGCGGGCGAGCTAGTCGCTTTGGATAAAGAGATAGCGGCGCTCAACAAGTCGATCGACGACGCGATAAAAGCGCAAAACAGAGCGCAAAAAGCCTACGACGACTATATCGCAAAACTTAAGATATAGCGTGGCAGATGGCTGAATACTCTTTAGAAACGGCGCTTGCGGATCTAGCGGATCGAAAAAGAAACTTTAATAAGCCCAATCAGTCGGGATTAACGCAAAAGCCTAGAGAAGTTTATCTAGCGGCTTGCGAGGAGATCGCGAACCGTTACGAAAAACTTGGTTTTAAGTATTCAAAAAGCCGCCAACATTTGACGTTAAAACAAAAAGAGAGCGAGTTTATATTTAGAATATCGTTTCAAAGCAGTCATTATAACTCTATCGGCTATGTCGCGCTAACCGTACACGCATACGTTTTATCGAATAAATATCAGAAATGGCAAGCCGAATGCGGAGTTAAGCGATTTTGCGAATATCGGTTTAGCGAAGGGATAATATCCGGCGCTCAAATAGGCAATCTGCAAGAAAAATGCGTATGGTTAAAATGGAACGTAGGCGATCTTGCGACGCGAGAAAAAGAGATCGACAATATCGCCGATAAGATCGACAAACTCGCAATTCCCTTTTTTGAAAAGTTTAACGACAGGGATAGATTGATAAAAGAGATCGAATCTATGTGGGAGGCTTACGGATTTACGGAGGACGGCGTAGCGAAGTTTCTTATGTATATGGATTCAAAGCGAGCGCTTGAAAAAACCTTTTCAAAATTCTTAACAAAACAAAAGTTTTGGAACAAATACCGTAAAGCGTTAGCGCAATTAAAAGAGAGCGGAACGCTAAAAGAAAGTAATTATTGGGAACGATTAGCCCATTTAACAATCGAATTAGATTTAGAACTACGCGAAGGCTAACTTACGTCCGCCATAAGTCGTCTTTCATTTTCGAGCCTTTAACTTATTAAGAGCTTCGCAAGAATACTTATCTCCCGAATCGCAACTTTTGCCGTAATAGAAAATCGCTTTTTCGTTATCGATTTTGACTTTTTTGCCTTCGCTATACATTTCGCCTAGTATGTAGCAGGCATAGTTGATTCTAGAATCGCAACTCTTGCCAAAATACAAAATCGCTTTTTCGTTATCGATTTTGACTCCTCTGCCTTCGCTATACATTTCTCCCAGCATGTAGCAGGCGTTTTCGTCGTTTTCGTTATCGCAATCACTGCGAAATAGCGGTAGCGCCGTTTTATAAAGTTCGTCAGCCGTAGTTTTATCTGGGCTAAACCCCTCTTCGCCTTTGTCGTAAAGATCGCCTAAGCGCCAGCACGAGTAAGCGTGGTTAAAATCGCAACCTTTTTTGAAAAGCTCGGCGCCCTTTATTACGTTTTTTGAAAAAGATCCGTAACCAGCTATACGCTCCAAACCAAAAGAGGAACAAACGGAACCGTCGCCTAGATCGCACGTTTTTTCATAGTATAGCTCCGCCTTTGCTAAATCCCTATCCACATATTCATATCCTAAGGCTAGGGAGTAGCAGGCGTCGCGTATCTTTGCGTCGCATGCTTTACTCTCCAAAGAAAGCGACTTTTTATAGCCTTGATCCACGCCTAAACCCGCCTTGTATAGATAGCTTAGCGCGAAACAATAATATCCGTAACCTTCGTCGCATGGCTTTTGCAACTCTTTTTCGGCTTTCTTAAACGCTTTATCCGCCTCGAGCGGATCGCCGTCTTTCTTAATCAGGGCAAGAATATAGCAACCGATAGCGCTATTTTGATCGCACGCTTCTTTGAGTAATTCGCCTCCTTTTACCTTGTCTTTTTCAACAGATCCCTTAATGTAATAGTTGCCTAAAATCGCGCATCCGTAGGCGATTGCGTTATCGCACGCTTTTTGGGCTAACGGCAGCGCATCTTTTACTTTTATTTCTAAGGCATGTCCAATTAGCGCGGCGCTAGCGCACGCTTCGTAAACGTTCGCGTTACACGCCTTTTCGTAGAGCGAAAACGCTTTTTTGTAGTCGTAATCGCCGATTTTTCCGCGCTCGTATAAAGCGCCTAACCGATTACAAGCGATCGCGGACTTTTTGCTATCGCACGACGTTTGGTAACTCTGCGCCGCTTTGTCAAATTCGCCTTTGGCGCTCGCTTCGTCGCCTTTTTCTAGATCGCTTTTGCAACCCGTAAATCCGATCGCGATCGCAACTATAGAAACCGCCAATAAAATCCGTTTCATTTTATATCCCTGATTTTTGCGCCGCTATTGAAAGCGCGGGATAAAACGCCCTCGCGTAAGCCTTCGTCAAAGACGATAACGCGATCGTAATTTAGCGCGTCCATAATCCGTAGTAAAATCGCCGCGCCCGTAATCGTCAGATCGCCGCGATCTTTTCCCGTTAGCCTCTCTTGTTCGGCGCGATCAAGCGATTTAAGCTCGTCTCTAATATCTGCTATTTCCGCTATATATAAACTTGTCGCATTAACGATCTTTTTATCGTAATTTTCGTAGGTTAGCCCCAATTTTATAGCGGCGAGCGTCGTAGGCGCGCCCGCAGTGGCGATCAGGGCGTTTGGGCGAGTATAGGCGCGAATCTCCTCTTTGAAAACCTCTAGCCGTTTTACCGCGTCGTATAAAAAGCCGTCGTCAAAACCGCGTTCGGTTAGCGTTACCACGCCGATTGGCAGGCTTTCGTAAGCAAAGCGCGCGCCGTTTATGTAAGCGACTTCGCTACTCGCGCCGCCTACGTCGATCGTTATAAAAGGCGGTTTAAGAGCGCTTTTTTGCGCGGACTCGCAAGCGGCGCGAGCGGCTAAAAGCGCTTCGGTTTCGGGCGAAATAACCTCGAAATCCACGCCGCAACTATCGCGTAAAAACTTGAGCGCCTCTTTTTGGTTTTTCGCTTGTCTGAAAGATTGCGTCGCTACAGCCGCGATCGTATGCTTAGAAAAATCGAAACGTTTTTTAGCCTCGTCGATAGCGTTCGCTACGCGTTCGAGCGCCGCGTCGGAAATAACGCCCGTAGAGACTAGATTTTCAGCCGTCCGAACGACAAATTGCGCCTCCCACAACTCGCGTCCGTTTTTGTCGGCGGTTAAAAAACGGATCGTGTTTGATCCTAAATCAATCGCGATCACGAAAGGTTGGTATAGACCGCTTGCACGTCGTCGTCCTCTTCGAGACGATCGATTAGCTTTTCAATCTCCGCGATCGCCTCGTCTGAAAACTCTTGCGGCGAATTGGGGATATATTGCAAATTGGCGACTTTCGGCTCTATCTTTAACTCCTCCAACGCTTTGGCGATCGAACCAAACTCGGAATACGGCGCGTATAGATAGATCGTATCGTCGTCGATCTCTAGCTCCTCGAGCCCCGCGTCGATCAGAGTTAGCTCCAACGCTTCCGTATCCAAGCCCTCGGTTTTTTCTATCTCAAAAACCGCTTTGCGCGAAAACAAAAAGGCGATCGAACCGGGCGCCGCCAAAGCGCCGCCGCTTTTGGAAAAGGCGATTTTTACGTTTGCGACCGTGCGCGTCGGATTATCTGTGGCGCACTCTACGATCATCATAACGCCGCGAGGACCTTTGCCCTCGTAAGCGACGATCTCGATATTCGCCGCGTCTTTGCCGCTTGCGCGTTTGATCGCCGCTTCGATATTGTCTTTGGGCATATTTTGCGCTTTTGCCGTCAAAATAGCCGTCCGCAGTTTTGGATTCAGCGCGGGATCGCCGCCGCCCTCTTTTGCCGCCATTGTTATAATCTTAGCCAACTTCGGAAAAACCCTAGACATATTCGCCCAGCGTTTCTCTTTTGCCGCCTTGCGATATTCAAAAGCGCGACCCATATTTATGTTATCCTTCGTAAAACTTGATAAAATGAACGCGATTATAATTTAAGCGCGCTTGGTTACAATCCCGTAATTTCCGAAGGTAAAAAATGAACGTTCTTCTAGCCGATACGATCCTAACGATGAATCCCGCGCGGGAGATTGTGCGCGGCGGCGCGATTGTCTTTGATGAAAACGTGATCGAGGTTACGGACGATTTGGAGGCGATCGAAAAGCGCAAAAAAACGGCGCGGGTAATCGATTGCGGCAGAGGTTCTATCGCTATGCCCGGTCTTATCAACGCGCACACGCATTTGGAGTTTTCTGGCACTTCGACGGAGCTAAATTACGGCAGTTTTATTGCGTGGTTAAGCTCTGTGATCGAAAAACGCGAAACTCTCGTAAAGGGGCTAAGCAAAGAGCTAATCGACGGCGTTTTAGACGAAACGTTGCGCGGCGGGACGACGACGATCGGCGCGATTAGCAGTTACGGCTTTGATTTGGATAGCTTGGCGGACGCAAAACAAAAAACGATCTGTTTTAACGAATTGATCGGCTCAAACCCCGCCGCGAGCGAACAGATATTTTCGGCGTTTTTGAATCGCGTGGCAAAAAGCGACGAATATCGCTCCGATCGTTTCGTTTCGGCGATCGCGATTCATTCGCCCTATTCGGTCAGTCCCGCGTTGGTAAAAAAGGCGATCGCTCTTTCGCAAAGCCGCAAAACGCCGCTTAGCGTCCATTTTTTGGAGAGCAAAAGCGAGCGCAAATGGCTTGAAAGCTCATCTGGCGAGTTTAAGCCGTTTTTTGAAAAGGTTTTTAAGCTAGATTCGCCTTTTTGTAACGCGCAAGAGTTTTTGTCGTTCTTCGGCGACGGCGGCAAGATTCTTTTTACGCATTGCGTAGCCGCGAACGACGAAGAACTTGATGCGATCGGTAAAATTGGCGGCGCGATCGTGCATTGTCCAGTTTCAAATCGGCTTTTGGGTTGCGGACTTCTTTCGCTAGAGAAGCTAAAAAACCGCGAGATTTCGTATCTTGTCGCTACGGACGGTTTAAGCTCGAACTACTCGCTTAATCTTTTCGGCGAATTAAGATCGGCGCTATTTATGCACGAGGGGCTTGATCTGCCGCTTCTTGCGCGCGATCTTCTGCGAAGCGTAACCGATTCGGCGGCAAGGGCGCTAGGGCTGAATACGGGACGGCTTGCGAGCGGTTACGCGGCGGATATTATTTGCTTTAGGTTGCCGGGCGAGGTTAGCGACGATTCGCTTTTGCCTCTTCAGGCTATTTTGCGCGCTCCAAGCGCGATGGACTACATATTTATCAACGGGGAGAGCGCGTTATGAGTTTTCTAAAGAAGCTGTTTTATCCGATCGTTTTCATTCAAAATAACTTCAAGGCGGTAATTCTCGTCTTGATCTTGTTTTTTGTATTTGCCGCCGTTTCGTCGCAAAACGTTCAGCCGCCAAATCTTTATCGGATCGACCTTTACGGCGAGATTTTCAACGCCGATCATTTTTTGGAGCAGGTAGAAGCGGCAAAGGCTGATCATATCAGAGGCGTTTTACTTGTCGTCGATTCGCCCGGAGGCGGCGTGGCGCCTAGCGTTGAGATGATGATGGCGATTCGCGATCTTAGCCGTAAGAAACCCGTGATCGCTTACGCTTCGGGCGTGATGGCAAGCGGAAGCTACTACGCTTCCGCGTGGGCGGACGAGATTGTGGCAAATCCGGGCGGACTAATCGGGTCGATCGGCGTGGTGATGCAGGGCGTTAATTTTGAAAAACTCTTAGACACGCTCGGCGTAAAGATTCAGGTGATCAAAGCGGGCGAATACAAAGAGGCGGGCGCGTTTTATCGCGATCCCACGCCTGCGGAAAAAGCGCAACTTGAAAGCGTGATCAAAGACGTTTACGCAACGTTTGTTAAAGATGTGGCGGAGGCGCGAGGGCTTGATCTCGAAAAGGCGAGCGCCTTTGCGAACGGACGGATTTTCACGCCCAAGCAGGCGCTTGCCGAAGGGCTGATCGACCATCTTGGCGGCGTCGATCTCGCAAAAGAGAGATTGATTCAAAAAGCGCAAGTAGAAAAGCCGATCTGGAACGAAAAAACCGATATTGAAAAGCTAATGGAAGCGGCGCGAGGCGAAGCGAAAAACGCCTTATC
>JAISRI010000024.1 GCA_031273735.1 Helicobacteraceae bacterium | reverse complement strand
TTTTGCGCCTCGCCAAAAGCGACAAGGCGCATAGGTTTTACCCGATCGAATCGCGTCCTGCGGCGTATGGGATAAGAGCCATATGGCGGGCGCGTTTAATTGCAAGACGCACAATATCTTGCGCAATCTTGCTATTGCCCGTTAAGCGGCGCGGCATAATTTTGAAACGCTCGCTTAACGAATGTTTAAGGAGATGAACGTCCTTATAGTCTATAAACTCGATCTTTGCCTCCGCGTATTTGCAACGCCTTTTGAAAAACTTGCCTTTTTCAGCCATTACTTTTCCTTATTAAAATGGTATCTCTTCGTCTTCGACGCTTATCGATTGCGTCGTAGGCGGCGTTGGACTTTGTTGGCGATCGACGCCAACGTTGGGTTGCGGTTGCGGCGGCGCGTAAGAGTTGTCGGCGTTTTGCTGATAGCCGCCCTCGTAACGCTCGCCGCGATCGGCGTCGTTTCTGCTACCGATAAATTGCAGATTTTCGGCGGAAATCGTGTGCTTTGATCGCTTCTGTCCGTTTTGATCCGTCCATTGCTCAAAAACCAAACGCCCCTCGATCAAAACCTGCCGCCCTTTTGATAGGTATTGATTGGCTATCTCGGCGCTTCTACCAAAAACGTTGACATCGATAAACATCGTTTCTTCTCGATCCTCGCCGCTGTTTTTATCTTTCCAACGGCGATTAACAGCCAAACCAAACTTTGCGATCGCCACGCCGCTACCTTGCGAATAGCGAATCTCAACGTCGCGGGTTAGATTGCCAATCAATAAAACTTTATTCAGCAACTTTCGCTTCCTTATTCGCCTCTTCGGCGCTCTCTTCGCGGCGCGGCGCTCGTTCGCGTCGGTCGCCATCGTCGTTAAAACGTCGAGGCGATCGCGGACGATACTCGCGGACGGTTTCGCTGAGTTTATACTCTTTAAAAGGCAAACCTTTAGCGCGATTAACCATATTTTCCCACGCTTCGATCTCGATTTTCGATTCGTATTTGATCACGATAAAGCGCAAAATATCTTCGGTGATACCATAGACGCGCTCTAACTCTTTATTGACTTTGCCGTCGGATATAAAGTAGATCGCGACGTAATTTCCGCGCTCAAACTTCGCGATCTTGTAGGCAAGCCGTTTTACGCCTAGTTGCTCGATAGCGACGATCTCGCCGCCCTGCTTCGTAATGACTTCGCTAAAAAAGTCTATCTTAGCCTTCGCTTCCTCTTCGGTAAGCGTCGGTTTAAGGATAAACGCCGTTTCGTAGTGTTTGGACATATCGCTCCTTTTGGTCTTAAGCCCCGTTTTTGTCCCAAAAAACGAGGAAGGTGGAATTTTAGGGACGCCTAATAACTCCTCTTTAGCGAGGAGGCGCAAGATTTTTTCGTGCTCGCAAGGCGCAAAACGTAGCGCTAGTTATAGCTAACGCGAGGCTTTGCAACGAAGCGAAACGAAAAAAGAACCGCCGCTTTCGCCAAGAAGGGGTTGTTAGGCGTCCCTATAAAGCGGGATTTTACAATAAAGTCGTTTGAAGTTTGATTAAGAAGGCGTAAAGAAGCGCTTTTTTTTCTTGCGTCGCCGTCTGCTTGAAGCTCAGTTCAAGCTCGCTTAAAGCCTCTAAAATCTTTACCCAGCGCGAAGGCTTAAACCGCGAGGCAAGTTTTTTACGCGCCTCGTCGATATCTTTTGGCAAAAAGTAACCCAAAAAATCTTTGCTATCGTTTCCTAGTCTCATAGCGCACGAAAACATAAAGAGCTGTCTAAACGCGCCAATAAGCTCCAAAAGAACGGACATTTCGGTCGCGTTCTGCAAAAAAAGCCGCTCTAATTCGGGATAAAAAGATTGGCGTTTTTCTACGAGCGTTTCGATCAGTCGATAACAATCGCCGTCGCTATGCCCCGCGCTTATCAGATCGATTAACGCCGAGTTGGTTTGATCATAAACCGCGATCTTGCCAAGATCCGCGATCGCGAAAGAGAGGTTATTTTCGTTGATCTTTAATAGATGTTGCGCCTGCGCGTCGTTTAGCTCCGCGTCTATCTTTGCCGCCGCCTCTTTGAGGATTCTTTTCGCCTCTTCAAGTTTTGGGGCGAAAAATCTAACGACCGCGTAAAAACCCTCCTCTTTCAAATATGCGAGTTTTGCTTTCGCGTCGTCGGCCTCGTAGATAAAAAGCATATAGGACGTCGCGTTTTTGCCGATCGCGTTTAATAGCGCGGTTAGGTTTTTCGACTCTATTTTTTTATCGATTCGAACGACAAGAAGGTTGCCCTCGTTAAATAAACCCGGCGAAGATAGGTGCGTAAAAGCGGCGCTAAAATTAAACTCGTCATAGTAGAGTTTAAGCGCGCTTAGATCGTTTGGAAGCGTTTTAAGATAGCGATCGGCGTAAATGTCGATCATAGAGGGATCGCCCCAAAAAAGCGTCGCTTTAAGAGGCGCGCCGTTTTTTAGCCGCGCGTCTAACTCATACTGTTTCACGCCAAAGCGACCGTTATGCGAGCGGTCGCCAAATGCGCCGATTGGATCGAAACCTTTACGCGCCCAAACTTATGTAGATCGGATCGCTTGCGATCCAAAGGCAGATAGACGCGCATACCCTGAATCTGCGGATCGTCGATAATCACAACCGCCTCTTTGCCCTTTAGCGCTTCTTCCAAAACTTCGCCCTCTAAAACCAATCCAATACGTTTCGCAGCCCATCTAGCAAAAGCGCGATCGGCGTATTGCCACTCAATCTGCGCGACCTCCGTTTCCAGAAGCGTAACGATCGGAGCAAACCTTTGCAAACTGGATAAAATATAGCCCTTTTGCTTCTCGTTCTTGTTTATAATCGCCTTCAAAAGCCTATGAAGCGCTAAATCGGGATAGCGGCGAATCGGCGAAGTAAAGTGCGTATATTTGGAAAATCCAAGCCCGAAATGCCCGATATTATCGTAGGTATATTGGGCGCGTTTAAGCGATCTAATCAACATACGATCGACCTGCTCGCTAAACCCAAGCGCCATAGCCTCTTTTTGGATTGCCTCGAATGTGGAATGAACGCTTTTTGACCTTTTGACGATCACGCCGAGTTCGCTAAGGTTTGTCACAAGCTCGTCTAAAGAGCGATCGTCGGGCGGTTCGTGCGTGCGAAAAACGCCGAATTGAAAATACTCCGCCGCCGCGCAATTTGCCAAAAGCATACACTCTTCTATTAACTTGTGCGAAAGCGTCTCTTTAGATTTCTTTGTAGCCGTTAGCGCAAGGTTTTTATCTAATATCAGCTTAATTTCTGGATTTGAAAATCCGTAACCTTTTTTTAACCGCTTTTCGCGCAACGCGATAATCAATTCTTTTAACGGTAAAAGCCATTTAAGAATAGCGCAATCTTCGCTATCTCTTTCCGCGCCCTCGAAAAGCTCGTCGATTCGATCGTAATGGTAGCGGCGAACCGATTTAATAACGCTTTCAAAAAGATCGTATTTTTTAACGTTTAGATTTTCGTCCAACTCCAATTTGAAAGTAAAAGCTAAACGATCGACGTTTGGCTGAAGAGAACATAGATTTTCGCTTAGTTCTCTGGGCAACATCGGAATAGATTTATGCGGCAAATAGACCGAAAAACCGCGTTTTCTAGCCTCTTTGTCGATCTCGCCAAACTCGCTAACATACGCCGTAACGTCCGCGATCGCCACATATAAAACGCGCTTTTCATAATCGTAGTAGATCGAATCGTCAAAATCTTTCGCATCGATCGGATCGATCGTTATAAAAGGCAGGGCGCACAGATCGATTCGATCGGGATATAAAGAGCGATCGACCTTATCGCCATGCGCTTTAGCCTCTAAAATCTGTTCGGCGCTAAAACGATCGGCGCGATTGTAACGGGATAAAACAATTGTTTCGTCTACTTTTGGATCGCTTAAAACGCCTAAAATATCCGCTATTTCGCCGTTTTTTGGATCGATCGAAACGACCGCGCCCTCCTTTAGCTCTTTTAACTTCTTTTGTTTTACGTTAGCCGTCAAAGGCATAGCGGTATTTATATCCAATATCTCGGCGCGATTATTTTTATAACTAACGTAGCCGATCGGCTTTTCGCCGCTCTCCTGCGCGATATAGATAATTTTTGCCGCCGCCCTGCCCCGCCGATTTCCGATCGTTCTTGCTATGGCTAGATCGCGATGCGCCGCGTTTAAGCTATCGGCGCTTTGCACTAAATAGTCGCGCCCTTTAACGCCCAAAGGTTGTAAATAACCCGCGCTTGCCTTGCCGCTTTTCATAATTTTGGGCTGTAGATAAACTCCGACGATCAGATCATGATCCAAACGCAAAAACGGACGATCGGCGAGAACCTTCGCCTTGATCAGATCGCGGACAAATTTTAGTTCGCGCTTATCGAGCGAAGAGCTTGGAACGCCCGTTAAGAGTTTTTGCAGAAACTCTTTCATTTAACAAAACCGTTCGCCGCCTTCAAAAAGACCTCTTTGGCGCCGCCGCCGCTCGCTACGGTTTCCGCCGCGTCCAAAACGCTCTGCTCGCTTACGCCGTTTGGTATCTCGACGGCGGTTTGCACAACCTTTAACGCGAAGGCGTAAGGACTCATCGACGGACTAACCGACGAGGGATTAACCGAACCGCCGATTGCCTCCACCATTTCAGGTTCAAAAAGCCAATGGCTGAAAACCGAAGAGCTAACCTCTTGATAAGCCACGCCAAAAAGCTCCATTTCAGCCGCCGCCAATCCGTTGGTTACCGATTTGGAGATAAATAGCTCGGTTTTCCCAGATTTGATAATCTCTTGCGAGATGATCAACCGCCCCACTCCCGACAAAAACGCCGCCGGCGATAATACCTCTAACATATGGCGGCTGACCTGCGAATACCAGCGCACCATCAGCGCGTTTTGTATCTGCGAAAGATCGACGAATCGTTCCGGACTGATTCTATATGGCGACATATTGATTGGAATCGTGCTTTTGACGGCGCCCGCAAGCGCGAAACCGCGCACGGTGGACATTCCAAAAAGGCTTACCGCCTGCGCTAGCGTTTTGATAGCGCGAGAAAAGCCGTAAAGGGGCGAATTTGCCGCTTTGAGTATATTGGCGGTTAGCATTGGATCGAGTTCGATCACTTTTGTTAAATCGGAAACGCTCGAGCTTGGATCGCTACAAATACGTTGTATTTTAACGACCGATTGGGGCAACGGCGGAAGGCTTTTGATATGAGCGTAAAGAGCGTCGTTTAGCATTCTATTTTCCTTTTTTAAGACGCTAATTATAGCCGCTATTCGTTTTTGACCTCTCTAAATCGACCTTTACGCTAACGGTTCAAAGTCTTTGCGACGTTTATAAACGCTTCCGAAGGCAAGCCAAAGCTCTCGGCGCATTTTGCGGCGCGTTCTATGCTCTTTTCGCTTAAGCCTCCTGGTATATCCACCGCGATCTGAACGACTCTCAACGCTTTGGCGTGCGAGGCTAAATGCTCGGGCGCTTTAAGCGGGTCTTTGGAGTGGCGAATCACATCGACAAGCGCAGGTTCAAAGTTCCAGTGGGTGAAAATCTCCGCGCTTACCTCTTGATAATTTGTCTTTAAAAACTCATCTTCAGCCTCTTCAAGCCCCTTTTCTTCGGCGCATTTTCTAAAATCCGCGACTAAATCTCTTCTAACAATCTCGTTAGCCATAATAAGCCTGCCGACGGAAAAAAGAAACGACGCCGGCGATAAAATCTCTAATTTCATCTGATCGAATATGCCATACCAACGGATCATCAGAGCGTTTTGCAACTGGCTAAAATCAACAAATCGCTCCGCGTTAATCTTGTAAGGCGATAGATCCGGATCGATCGTCCCGCGCACCGTCGCCGCGATCGCAAAACCGCGCACCGTAGCGAACCCAAATAGCGAAACCGCCTGTCCAAGCGTTTTAATCTCTCTAGCAAAACCGTAAAGAGGCGAATTTGCCGCTTTTAATAGATTAGCCGTAAGCATAGGATCTTTTTCGATTGCTTTTGTCAAATCCGCGATACTCGCGTTCAAATCGGCGCATATCTCTTGCACTTTGATCGCCGTCTTTGGCAATGGCGGCAAGGCTTTGACGCTCTTAATAATTATTTCGTCCACGTTGTCAAACTCCTACCAGCGAAAACCGCTTTTGTTATTGTAGTCAATTTTCCTTCAGCCCTTCAAGCGTAAAATCCGATTTTACGAAAAAACTCAAAGGAAAACAATGGCGCTAACAGTTTATTACGACAAAGATTGCGATCTGTCGCTGATTCGTTCCAAAAAAACGGCGGTGATCGGCTTTGGCTCGCAAGGGCACGCGCACGCGGAAAATCTGCGGGATAGCGGCGTAGAGGTCGTTATCGGCTTGAAAAAGGGCGGCGCGAGCTGGAAAAAAGCCGAAGCGAAAAACTTTAAGGTTTTCGAGGTCGGCGAAGCGGTTAAACAAGCCGATCTTGTAATGATCCTGCTTCCCGACGAGCTTCAAAAGGCGGTTTATGACGAGCA
Organism: Helicobacteraceae bacterium; assembly: GCA_031273735.1. GTDB lineage: Bacteria > Campylobacterota > Campylobacteria > Campylobacterales > SZUA-545 > JAIRNH01. The sequence goes on along the minus strand of JAISRI010000024.1, from coordinate 10,506 downwards.
TATCGCGCCGAATCTGAAAAACGGCGCGACAATCGCTTTTGGACACGGCTTTAACATTCATTTCAAGCGGATTGTTCCCGCTTCCAATATCAACGTAACGATGATCGCGCCCAAAGCGCCCGGTCATACCGTGCGAAGCGAGTTTGTTAAGGGCGGCGGCATTCCCGATCTAATCGCGGTCGAACAAGACCCTTCAGGCAATACGCTAGAGGTCGCAAAAAGCTATGCGAGCGCGATCGGCGGCGGACGCACAGGCATTATCGTTACAACCTTCAAAGACGAAACCGAAACCGATCTTTTCGGCGAACAAGCGGTGCTTTGCGGCGGCGTGAGCGCTCTAGTTCAAGCGGGTTTTGAAACGCTTACCGAAGCGGGCTACCCGCCCGAAATGGCGTATTTCGAGTGTCTTCACGAGCTTAAACTTATCGTCGATCTGATCTATCAAGGCGGGCTTGCCGATATGCGTTACTCCGTGTCGAATACCGCCGAATACGGCGATATGGTTAGCGGTCCTCGCGTTATTAACGAGGAGAGCCGTAAAGCGATGAAACAAGTCTTAAAAGAGATTCAAAACGGGACTTTCGCCAAAGATTTTATAGCCGAAGGCGAATTTGGTTATCCGCGAATGCAAGCCGAGCGGCGCAATCTCTTTAATAGCTCGATCGAGGTTACGGGGCGCAAGCTACGCGCTATGATGCCCTGGATCGCCGCAAGCAAACTTGTCGATCAAAGCAAAAACTAAGGCGTTAAAAGAGTGGGTCAAGTTCTAACAATTACAAGCGGAAAAGGCGGCGTAGGCAAAAGTACCGCGACGGCGAATATCGCCACGGCGATCGCCGAAGCGGATAAAAAGGTCGTGGCGATCGATTTTGACGTGGGTTTAAGAAACCTAGATATGATTTTGGGGCTTGAAAACCGCATTGTTTACGACTCGATCGACGTAATGGACGGACGTTGCAATATAAATCAAGCGCTGATCAACGACAAGCGCGCAAAATCGCTATTTTTTCTGCCCGCTTCTCAAACGCGAGATAAAAGCGTTTTGGACGCAAAAAAAGTAGAGAAGCTGATCGTCGAGTTGAAAAAAGACTTTGAGTACGTTCTGATCGATTCGCCCGCGGGAATCGAAACAGGCTTTGAGCGCGCGATCTATCTTGCCGACACGGCGCTCATCGTAACGACCCCGGAGGTTTCCGCGGTGCGCGACGCCGATCGCGTTATCGGCATTATCGACGCTAAGAGCAAAAAGGCGAAAGAGGGCGGCGAAGTCGTTAAAAAGTTAATCATTAACCGCGTCAAACCAGATATGGTTAAAAAAGGTCAAATGCTTAGTCCGGAAGACGTTTTGCAAATACTCGCAATCGATCTAATCGGGCTTGTTCCAGAAGACGAATTGGTCGTCGTGGCGACAAATACCGGCGAAGTTGTCGCGAGGAATCCAAAATCGGAAAGCGGCGCGGCGTATCGGCGCATAACAAAACGAATTTTAGGCGAAGAGGTCGCCTTTGCTCCGCTTGAAGGTTCTAAAGGAATCGGCGCCTTTATAAAGGGGCTTTTCAAATGAATTTTTTCGGACTTTTTAAAGCTAAAAAAAGCTCTACGATCGCTAAAGATCGCCTGCTTATTATGATCTCGCAAGAGCGGGCGAAAACCTCTTTTGATTTTCTCGATCAGATGAGAGACGATATTCTTGAGGTAATCAAGCGGTACACAAAGGTAAGCGACGTGCGAATTTCCGCCAAAAAAAATCAGAATATCGACTGCTTGGAGATCGAAGTTTATCTCGAAAATAACAAATGAAGTTCTTAAGGCGGCATAAATATATTCGGGCGATTACGGTTTCGCTTCCAATATCGATTTTTGTCGCCTTTTGCGTTTGGAGCGTGATCGATTATATTACCTATTACGGCGGTACATACGAACAGGACGTTAAAAAAGAGATCGACGTTTTTGACGGTCGTATTCGCGGCGTTTTAGGCGACAATATCAACGATCCGTTAAGCGTTAAGCAAGCATTAGATCACATTCAGTTTCCGCTTGTTTTTGATCTTATGGTTTTTAATAGAAATAACGACGTCGTTTATTTCTATCAAGATACGCAAAAATGGCAAAATCGTTGCTGCGAAGGCTTTTATACAAGATCGTCTTATTTGAAAAAAATCGGCGCTTTTACATACGAATACCGCTTTTATATCGTCCCAAAGTTTTCCGTCTCTTTTTTGAGAGCCGCCACGCTTTCAATTCTGCCCGATTATATCTACGACGCAAGTTTTAGCTACGAGACTTGGAGGCAAAGTTTCATTCATTATTTTTGGTTAAGAAGTTTTGTCTTTTACGGTATGTTTTCGTTTTCGTTTATCGTATTTTTCGTTTGGTCGATTAAAAATTTAACTTACGATGAAAAACGCGAAATAGTTTATGCGCGACTAAGCAAAGAAACAAAACATTACGAAGAGAGCGCTATAGTTCTAGAAACCTTAAAAGAACGTTTAGCGCAAATCAATCAAGAGATAATGTTAAAACGCAAAGAGCTAACCCAAAGTAAAGATTCGTTAAGGAATAAAAACGATCCAAGCGACAAAACAAGGCTTTCCAACTCAATCGATAAAATAAAGAAAGAGATCGCGACTCTTAACGCAAATCGCGATCGCGTAGAGCAAGAGCTCGCGTCGATCAGCGAAGATATAGCGGACGAAAGCGAAAATATACAAGATACGCAAATTCACGCGAGAATCGCCGATATAAGAGTCGAGTTTTCGCGACTTTTCGGCGCGAAAATGCCTAACGATCTAATCGATCAGATCTCGGAGGGTTTTTACCTCTACGAACGAAATCCCGAATACTCTTCGCAAATTATGCATGCGTGGTTCAACGGATTTGATTATCTTGTTAAAAAACTCGCCGAGCCTCTTTGGAACAGAAATAAAAAACATCTTTTATTGGGCGAGGCGATTAAATTGATACGCAAAAGCTACTCGCCAAAACAGATCGATTATTACGAGTTAAAAACGGTCGTAAATATGCGCAATAGATTTTCGCATTTTGAAAAAGATATTTTAACGATGGATAACCTTCGATCGCTTAAAACAAAGCTGTTTGGCTATAAAAATACCGACGGACTTTTTTATAAAATAGTCAATATAAAAAGCGTTAAATAGATATGCCTAAGCTAGATTTTATCCCGCCCGCTTTACAAGCGATCGACGAGCCTCCAAAAGCGTTATATTACGAGGGCGATACGAGCCTGCTCGATCGCCCTTTAATATCGATTATCGGCGCTAGACGATCGTCAAATTACGCAAAAAGTTGGACAAAACGAATCGCTTTGGCGCTTAAAGAAGCCGGCGCGGTCGTTATTAGCGGCGGCGCTTTTGGAATCGATAGCGCCGCGCACGAAGCGGCATATCCAAATACGATCGCGATTTTAGCGGGTTCGATCGATACCGACGATCGCGATCAGATAAAACCGATTAAACAAAACGCTCTCGTTTTAAGCGAATACGAAAAAGAGATTACTCCGCGCAATTGGAGTTTTGTTCATCGCAATCGTTTAGTTACGGGTTTAGCGATCGCCGTTTGCGTTACGTACGCCGATCCAAGAAGCGGTTCAAGCTCTAGCTGCAACTACGCTATAAAACAAAATAAACCGCTTTTCGTTTTGCCCCACCGCATAGGCGAAAGCGACGCGACAAATTCGCTTCTGGCAAGCGGTAAAGCGCGGGCGATTTGGAGCGAAGAAAAGTTATTAAGCGATCTTGGCTTGCAAGCGCCGAAAAAAAGCGAAGATCCGCTTCTACAATTCGCCGCCGATCGCCCCGCTTACGACGCGGCTTTAGAAAAATTTGGCGCGTTAATATACGAATATGAGTTAAGCGGAAAAATCAACGTAAAAGACGGAAGGATCGAGCTTGCCAACGTTAGCTATTGATCTAGGCTTAAAACGCATAGGCATCGCCTATTCTCCCGATAATAAATTGGCTTTGCCGCTAAACGCTATAATACGCAAAAATAGAGATCGGGCGGCTAGAGAAACGCTTAATATGATCGCGCAATACGAAATCGATCAGATTGTAATAGGCGTTCCGATCGGAGGAAAATCGGAAGATGAAATGCGCCGCCGCGCAGAGCATTTTGTCGGTTTGTTGCGGCTTGAAATCCCCGTCTTTTATCAAGACGAAACCGATAGCTCAAAAGAAGCGGCTAAGCGATCTAAAGGAAGGCTTAGCAAAACTAAAGACGGACGTTTAGATTCCCTAGCCGCGTCGATTGTTCTAGAACGTTTTTTGGAGCGCACAAATGGCTAAAGTAATATGGTTGAAAATTATCGTTACAATCGCTTTAATCGCGTTCGCTCTTTCGCAAGAAAGTTTTAGAACGTCGATAAAAAACGCATTTTTTGCGGGTTAAAAATAAATGCAATTCTTAGGAAAAATATGATTATAGACACGCATACGCATTTAGATCGCGGCGAATACAAGGCGGATTTAGAAGATACGATCGAAAGAGCGCTAGCCGCAAACGTCGGCGCGTTTGTCATTCCTGGCGCCGATCCGCGCGATCTAAAGCGAGCGCAAAGCATAGCGCAAAGATATGAAAATATATATTTCGCCGTCGGTGCGCACCCCTACGACGTCGATTTTTTCGACGAAACGGCTATGTCCGCGTTTTTGGACGATCCAAAATGCGTCGCGATTGGCGAATGCGGGTTGGATTACTTCCGTCTGCCAAAAGATCCCGTCGAAACCGCCGCCATAAAAGCAAAACAAAAATTGGTTTTCGAGCGTCAAATAGCGATCGCGAACGAGCGCGATCTGCCGTTGATTGTCCATATCCGCGACGCGGCGAGCGATGCTGTTTGCTTGCTTGAAGCGGCTAAAACGATCGGGGTTTTGCACTGTTTTGGCGGCGATCCGCTTTTGCCATCGCTCGCGAAACGCGGGTTTTATTTTGGAATCGGCGGCGCTCTTACCTTCGCAAACGCTCAAAACTTGCGCGATTGCGTAGCCGATCTGCCGTTAGAAAATATCGTTTTGGAGACCGACGCGCCTTTTCTCGCGCCGACTCCTTACAGAGGCAAACGCAACGAAAGCGCCTATCTACCGCTTGTCGCCGCAAAATTAGCCGAAGTCAAAAGCGAATCGATAGCAACCGTTATCGAAAAAACGACCCGAAACGCCATTAAACTTTTTCGTCTACCTCCCCTGCCCCGCAAACGCTAATTTTAGTTTAACGTTAGAGAAGCTATAAGATATAAATAATAGATTTTTCTTGTTTAAGCGCGTTAAAAAATCCTAAACGCTCCTCTTCGCAATCAACTATTAACTCTAAACGCATACTAATAAAAGAGCCTTTAGCGCTTTGGCGCGTCTTTTCGAGTTGAAAGCGTTTATCGCCAAGCGCGGTTTTCGCCGCCTTCGCAATCGTATCGGCGTCGCGCCCGATCAGTTGATAGCTCCATTCGCACGGATAGTCGATCTTAGGTTTTACGTTCGTAATATCCACTTTTGCCGCCCTCTTTGCTCTCTAAACGAATATCGCTAATAACCATCGTTTTATCGATCGCTTTGATCATATCGTAGATGGTTAAAAGCCCGATCGAAACGCCCGTTAGAGCCTCCATCTCCGCGCCCGTATTCGCGCTTAATTTTACGTTTGTAAAAAGCTGAAAACTACGGCGTTCCTCTTCCTCTTTAATATCGCAGCTAATATGATCGAGTATAAGCGTATGGCACATCGGGATCAGTTCGCTTGTTTTTTTAGCGCCGCAGATCGCCGCGATAATAGCGGTTTGTAAAACGTTTCCCTTTTGCGCCCGCTCGTTTATGATCATATCGAAGGCTTCGCGGCTCATAGTAATTCTACCGCTTGCCGTAGCGCGGCGCTCGGTAGGAGTTTTGCACGAAACGTCTACCATTTGCGGGCGGTTTTTATCGTCTAAATGAGTTAAACGCATAATTATCCTTACGAGGTTAATATAGAAACGGCGCGATAGAGAGTCATAGCGCCCATAATACAGACGAAGATCGCCGATATTTTTGTGATAATCCCGCGAAATCTAAAGCTTAATAAAGTCCCCGCAAACAACCCGATCGCAAACAGCGACGGAACGGTAGCGACGCCAAAAAGCGCCATAGCGCCCGCCGCGCTAATCGCGTTTGGAGCGTTAAGAGCCATAGCGATCGCCGCATAAACCATACCGCAAGGAATCAAGCCGTTTAAGATACCGATCGCGCAAAAACTAGCCATATTTTTTGAAGCGATCATAGCGCCAAAAAAGCGTTTATACCACGCCGATCGCACAAGGGCGGAGCTTTCAATGATCGCAAGAAAACGCGGCGCGAAAAAAATCGATAAACCAATCGCGATTAAAATTGCGCCTAGAAAGGCAAAAAATATCCCCTTTGCATTGTCCGTAGGCGTTAATGCGTAACCTATCGATCCTGCTATTAAACCCAATATCGCGTAAGAAGATATTCGTCCAAACGCGTATAATATATGAGCGCTAATCTGTCGAAATCTACTCGCGCCTTGTAGTTTAGCGCTCGAATAGGCGACGACAATCCCAGAACACATACCAATACAGTGTCCAAACGACATAGTAAATCCGAAGAGAATAATATGCCAGAGCGAAAAATCGACGCTCATCATATCGTGCGAATGGTGCAAGCTAACCTCCTGATCGTAAATAAATCGCGCCGTTAATAATAACTTCTTTGACGACTAACCTCTTTTAGCGCCTCTAAAAAAGCGTTTGGATCGTTAATAGCCGCAAAGAGAATTATTAACAGCGAGGCGTTAATAATCGCAAAAACGACGACGATAATCCAAACTACCCATTGATGATAACCGCCGTGTTGCGCCATAGTCGCTACGCGCTCGCTTTGGCTTTCATATTTTTTCTCGATCAACGCTTTAAGATCGATATAGCGTTTGATCACAAAATAGGGCGCGTAGCCGCCGATAAAAATCTGAAAGATAAACGTTAAACCCAAGAAAGCCAAGAAAATGGTCGTAAAAGTAACCAGCCGCTCGTCGTTAGAGATATTTACGTTTGACGCGAAATATCCAAAGGCAAACTGCAAAAACATTCCAAAAGCGTTGTTTATGGCAAAAATAGTCAGCGCCGCCAAGTAGGTTTTACGATAAAGCGGATACCAAAGCCCGCCAAAAAACGCCCACCACGACCACTTCCAACACATACGAGGCTCGCCGCTTCGCGTTGCGCGTTCGTACAGATCGCTATAAAATGCGACCTTCCCTTTTTTGCGCAAAAACGCCTCTAGCATCCGCGTCTCATACTCCTCTTTAACGTCCATCTTTTCCTCCCGCATCCAAATCTAAAGCCCGCTTTTCCATATGTTCCAAACGTTCGTATTGTATCTTTCTGCGCGCGATCGTAGCGCCGTCGCGCTGAAAGCGGCAAATTTTATCGACAAAACCCCTAGTCGAAGCGAGCGCTTCGCAAAAATAACGGCGTTAGCGGGCTATTTCATCTCTATTCAAACGATCAGGACAAAATACAGGGATTATCGATATCTATCGCGGCGTGTAGCGCGTATGTTTTGCCGTAGATTTCATAGATTCTAAAATCGTCTTTTGTCGGATCGATCTGATCAAGCGCCGATTGTAAAATCTCTTGCAAACTCTCCATATCTGACCATTCTGCGTAATATACCGATCGTTGAATACGTAAACATACTTTTTCTACCCTATTTGCCACTTTACTTAATCGCTTTTCATCGGTTATATCGTAGCAAACGATAAAACGATTTTTTGACGGAGTTCTTAGAAAGAACGTTCCCTGTTCGTATCGCATATTATTTTTCTTAAACGAGCGATTTCGATCGCGATTTGACTTTCTAACGAAAGCCAAAAATCTTTGATGATCGGATACAATCTTTTTCTAGCGTCGGAGCGTAGATAAACGCCCTCTTTTTTAGCAAAATCCTCCTTATTTAATATCTTATCGGCAAATAGCGCTACGACCTTTTCATTGATCGTATGACGAAATAGTTCCATTAGATCGGAAGCAAGCGCGTTATGCGTTCTAAACGGCGTATGCAAATAAGCTATTCCTAACTCAAATCCGTTAGTTAATAAGCGGATAGAAAGCAGATTGTAAAATAGCGAATAAAGATAAGAAAGCATCGCGTTTGCAGGATCGGTAGGAGGACGCTTTACTCGCGCGCCGTTATGCAAACCGCGATCTATCAACGTAAAATACTCGCTAAAATATTGACGAGCAAATGCTCCCTCTATGCCGCGAAGCGCTCCGATCGACTCCGCTAAATCGGCGTCTTTGATCGCTCTTTGCGCTTTTAGATCGATCGCGTATTGTCTTAGCGAATTACTATGACGAATAATTTTTTCCGTTACAAGATATTTTGCGATAAATAGCGCGTTGTTTAATGCTTCATACTGCGCGGCTTTAAGCTCGCTATTTTTAGCTTTCGCGCCGTGAATAATCGCATATTGTTCCGAACGGCATAACGCTATTGATATACCTTCGTTTGTCAATTTTAATATAGTTTTTATAGCTAGATTAGCGTTTGTGTTAAACACGACGGTATCAATAAGAAGCAACGGGATTTTACGATCGTCTATTTTAAGCGTTCCGTTACATATATCAATGGACGCTTCAGGTTTATCGACATAGACAATATTCATAAAACTATCGCTCCTTGAAAGTATTTTAGATCGTCGTTTTTGCCAAAATAGGCGATTTTTCCGCGAATAGCGACTATATTGACCAAATCGGACGGCTTTGTAAGCGTTAATACGTTATTAACAAAAATCGCCGCTTCCTCCTCATGTATATGTACGTTTAACGCGCTTTTCTGACCGCCCGTAGATCGCGCATAAAGATAGCGAGCGAGTTTCTGCCGCCGTTTATGATCGCTTACGTCGTAACATACGAGATATGGTTTTCGCATAGCCTTAACGCCTCAAAAGCCCCGCAAGAGTCGGCGGGTTAAATAACAGATAAAGGCTGATCGACAAACTAGCGATCATAGCGATAATGATCCCGCCCTGCCCCGACGACGAAAAGACGTTCGTCAATATTATCAAGCAGATTACGTCTATAAACAGATCGACGTAACGCCCAAGCTTATATTTAATAAGCAAAACGATAAAGTTAAACGCGGTAACAATACCGATGATAACAAATAGCATAAACGCGCCTCCTCGTAAAACTAGAAGGCGATATTACAAAAAATTATTGTCAGAAACTGGCAAAACAAGGCTAAATTAGCGAAAGGGCTTTTTGCAGATCGTCCGCAAACGCGGATTTTAACTTTTCTGGCTCCAAAATCTCTATATCTGGAAGCCATCGTTTTACAAACGGCAATATCTCTAGCGGTTGCGTAAAATGAACGCTAAAAACGATACTGCCGTCGTCGTTCTCTTTTATGAATTGTTGCGATTGGAAAAACGGCTTCATACCTTCCTTAAAGTATTGGCGAACGTTTTTATTGGCTCTTAAAATAGCTTTTTGCGGCAAAATGCCCGCAAGAGTCATAGCGTTTTGCATAGCGTCAAAATAGGATTGATACTTTTGAAGAATATGCGCTTGATAGGTAAATCTTGATTCTGGGTAAATAACCTCTTTTATAAAAGAGAGTCGCAAAAGTCTTAAACGCTCCTCGACTGTTTCGCAAGCAAGATACCAATTATGATCTATAAAAACTAGCTTAAGGCATTTAACGTTTTTTAACGTTTCAACTTTGTCGTATTCATAAACAATCGTTCTATACTCGCGTAATCTCACAGCCGTATGCAAACTAGGAAAAAACTGATAGCGCGCGTCTTCAAAAGGGTTTGTTTTTATTAAAAATACCTCTTTATCTCTAGCGATACTATTCGATACGGCTTGTTTTACGCTAGGGGCGAATTTTCTTATCGTCTCCATATCGTTTTCGTATATCAGAGTTAAAACCCAGCCGATATTATTGTCGTCGTTTTCTATTAAATACTTTAATATCTTAGCCGTATCGCTATCTTTTCTGGCGAAACGATATGTCGTTAGCTTTTTTTGTCGACCGTCGATTAGTTTTTTTTCGCAAACGATCGCGCCTGAAAAAATATCCGTAATAGTTTTAATATATCTTTCAAGCGTGCGCCAACTAACGTTTAATTCTTCCTGCAACTCTTCGTTTTGCGGATATATCTCCTCGCCATTACAAAGTTTTTCTAATAGTAGAAACATATTATCGGTTTTAACGCCGCTCATAATTACTCCTCGTATTCTCTAAATCTAACGTGGATAAACTCTCTAGTGGTTACGATTTTTCCATCAACGATCTTTTCAACGGAGTTTCTCTCGGTTGTGGCGTATATGGCGATCAGTCCGTTACGAAACGCGTAACGCGCCATATTATATGTCGCGCCAAAATCGCCCTGAACTAAAAGATAATCGCCCTTTTGAGCTTCGTTTTTTAAGCGCTCTTTATATGGCAAAAGATCGTCTGCGATCGCTTTTTTATGTGGATCGATCCTCGACCACGC